>DASXUA010000532.1:0-10060 GCA_036505095.1 Phycisphaerae bacterium | reverse complement strand
GCCTCGATCAATCCCGTGAGCTATATTGCGGGTCTAACTCGAACTCTCCAGAAGGCCACTGGACGCGCCGCTTACAGTGCAAAGAGGCGTTCGCATGACGAGATGACCGAGAGCGTGCGGGGCTGGGTACAAAAGAAGTTTCGTGATCCACGTAAGCGGGCGGCGCGGTCGCGCCTCTGTTGCGGCGAGTGGTCCGACGAACTCGTCGTCAACGTCATCAAGTACCCTGACGAATTGAAGCTGATCGAGGCCGAGGGTGTCCGCGTGCATCGTCTGGAAGAAATAGTCAAGGAGCTCCTTTCCCCTTCGAAAAATGGCTTCACTGCTGCGGGAGCCGATTTCGTGAACCTATTGCTTCGCAACGCGGTCAAGCCGCTCGATCTGGCAGGTGTGGAACTGAGCGGTAGTCGCGGCCCGTAGCTCGCAGGTGTGCAAGGACTCTCCAGTGAGGCGCAGCACGTTCTTGGAATGAATGCGCCTCAACACCTCGGGCCCCAGCATTGGGGCCGATTGCCGCGCAGACATTACCGCCGTCGCCGCACGATCAACAGACCCCCGAGGGCCAGGAGCCCCAGCGTTCCCGGCTCCGGTACGACGGTGATGTTGTCGATGAGCGTGAACAACAAGCTCGGAGCGTTCGGATCGGTCGAGGAGGTGGCATTGATATCGGAATGGCCGAAGAAGATATCGCCGCCGCCCAGGGTGACGGTATTGAGATCGATCGTGGCGATCAGCAGTCCGTCAACCCTCCACGTGGCTGAATTGCCGGATTTGTCGATGACGACCTGGTGCCAGGCCATGCCGGCGCTGCCGACCGCCGTGGTGCCGGTCTGCTGCGGGAAAAGCGCGAGCTGTGCCGCCGGCGCCATCACGCCGCCGAACACCGCGTAGTAAGCATTGGTATTGTTGATGCCACCGCCGGGAGCGGCGTAAACCGGGCTGCCGGACGGGTAGCTGGTAGGCGCAGCCGTTGAATAGGCTCGGTAGTCGCTTGCGGAACCACCGTCGCCGGTCGCAGCGAACCAGACGCTGTCCTGCGTTCCGCCGGGCCACTGCGCGATGGTCCCGGACGTGCCGATCCCGAACGTCGACAGATTGGTTGAACCGCTTCCGCCGCCCGGGAACGGGCCGTTAAAGTTGGCCCACCAGTCGAAATTCAACGTGTAGTCGCCGGTGAAGTTTTGTCCCATCGGCGAAACGCTGAAACCGCTGAAGACGCCGCCCGTCAGGTTAGCCTGCAATTTCATGCCGCGCGTGCCGGCACCGTTCGGTGCCGGCGGGATGCCGACCGTGGAGTAATCGAAGAAGAAATTCGCGGCTTGGGTGCCGGGACCGTTGTTGACCGTCCAATTGGCGGTCGGGTCGATCTCGAAATTTTCGGAAAAAAGGGGCGTCGCCGGAGCCGGCGAAACGGCCAGCAATGACAGCACTGCCCCGAAACCGCTCACGCTTCTCATAGGGTCGTTCCTTTCCGGGCCCGGCACGCGCTGCACCGGCCAAACATCCTCTGACTGCTCACGACAGAACGCGTCGCAGCCGGCGACCGCTCTTTCGGCAATCCGTTCCTACTCTCTCAGCGCGACCGCGAGTCGAACTTGACCCGCCCAAGACATGCTGCTCGGAAAAGCCGCTTTCTCCCCACGCGCGAAATCGTACCAGATTGCCCTGATTGAATTCAAGAGTCGCCGTACGAGAATTCAGCGTTATGAAAGGCGAAATGTCGCCGCAGCGCGTACTCGCGGCTGCATCGGTTGCTGACATAATACAATAATTACGTTTTCAGATAAACAAAAGGGGTGCGGCCAGCCGCTTCGGGGGCCTTCGAGAACGATCTCTCCGAGCCTTGTAAATCTCAGCGCCGTTTGTGCTTGCGCTTGACGACCGCGAACGGGCGGGACATAATCTGGTTGTCAGGGATGGAGGCGTTCCCACCGATAAGCGGCTCGGGGAGTCCTGACCGACCTGGAGCCAGCCCCGCGGCGGTGAGGCCGCAGCACCTGCGTTGGCGCCAAGCCGACGCCGAGGGTTGCATGACGTACAACTACGCCAGCGCGGATATCGGCGAACTTGCGCACCAGCTTACGCTTTCGCCCGTCCGCCTTCGGGTGCAACAACTCGAAGGTATCGAGCGACTGCTCGACACCATCAACGCCGAACAATCCTATCCCTACGAATGGGTCTGCTATCACATTACCGCCTATCGCACGCGGCGCAGCGCACCGCGCACTACGCTGACCGGCGCGAAACTGGTGGGCGACCTGGTCACGCTGGCCGAGCACATCACGCGCAAAGCCAACCTGACACCCACACTGCTGGGACAGCCCGTCAAGACGCACGAAGAGTTGGCCGCCGCGCTGGGCGTCAGCACCAAGACGATTCGCCGCTGGCGCGCGCGGGGCCTGCTCGGGTTGCGGCTGACTTTTCCCGATGGCGTTAACCGGCTGGCTTTTGCGCAGGGCTCGGTAGATCGTTTCGTCCGGCAGAATGCGGAGCTGGTGCGACGCGGCGCCTCCTTCCGGCAGCTCACCGAAGCGGAGCGCGATGCCATCGTCGCGCGGGCGCGCGAGTTACTGCAGCAGAAACGCCTGAAGCTGCACGTCGTGGCGCGCAAGATCGCGGCCGAAACGCAGCGCGCCGTCGAGACGGTGCGCTACACCTTGCGTCGCTGGGACCAGTCGCATCCGACCCGCGCCCTGTTCAGCAACGACGGCCAGCCCCTGCTTTCGGAACGGCATACGCGTGTGTGGCGTGCCCGGCAGGCGGGCGATTCCATCGAGCAGATCGCGGCGGGGCTGGATTGCCCGCCAGATGAAGTCGAGCAGATCCTGGTCGAGGTCGAAGCCCGCCGCCTGATCGAAAATCCGGTCGCCTACATCTACAACGAACTGTTCGATGCACCCAACGCTGACGCACTGATTCTCGAAACGCCTCCGCCGCTCCCGCCCGAACAGCGGGCGGCCGCTCGCATCCCGCGCGATCTTCCCGCTTACCTGCGGGCGCTTTACATGGTCCCGCTGTTGTCGCCCGCGCAGGAAGTGGACCTTTTCCGCCGCTACAACTACCTCAAGTACAAAGCGGCGCAGCGCATCCAGAAACTGCGGACGTTTGTGCCGCGCGCCGAGCATCTGCACGACATCGATGCCTTGCGCGTGCGGGCCGAGGCGGTCAAGAACCAGATCATCCGCGCCAATCTGCGCCTGGTGGTCAGCATCGCCAAGAAGCACGTGGGCGCCCGGCCGAACTTCTTCGAGGTGGTCAGCGACGGCAATTTGTCACTCATGCGGGCCGTCGAGAAATTCGATTTTGCCCGTGGTTACCGCTTCAGCACCTACGCTTCCTGGGCCATCATGAAGAACTATGCCCGGACCATTCCGGAGCAGCATTATCACGTCAACCGCTACGTGACCGGTCAGGAAGAGCTGTTGGATGCCATCCCGGACCATCGCAGCGACATACCCTCGACCGAATCGCTGGCCGGTGTGCGAGACGTGCTGGTCGCCGGGCTGAATCAGCTCACCCCGCGCGAGCGGAGCATCGTGGCGCAGCATTTCGGCCTGACGGGCGACGGCTCCGGCCAGACTCTGGAAGAACTGGGCAACCGCCTGGGTGTCACGAAAGAGCGCGTCCGGCAAATCGAGAAACGCGCCATCGAAAAGCTTCGCGAGGTGCTGGCCCCTGGCCTGGCCGACCTGCTGGCCGACTGAACCGTATTTGATTCTGAGCCCCTGAGGATTGACTGAGGGCCGGCCTGCGCGCTCGCCCGTTGGCGCGGCTTATCAAGCGTGTGGTGCGATGCATGCGGCTCTGCCGATATATCCCATGGGCAGGTAAGCCATGTTCACGCTCGGCATCATCTTGGCGCGCGCCGGAAGCAAGGGTCTGCCGGACAAATGCATCCGCCTGCTGCTCGGCCGCCCGCTGATTGAGTACACGATCGACCACGCGCTGGCGGCCCGCCGGCTGGATGCCGTCGTGTTGAGCACCGACTCGCCCGCCGCACAGGACATTGCGCGGCGGCGCGGCATCACGGTCGTCCAGCGGCCGGCCGAACTCGCGTCGGATACCGCGACCGTCGATGCGGCGGCGCGACACGCCGTCACTTGGCATGAGCACGCCCATGCCCAGCGAATCGATGCGGCCGTCCTGCTCTACGGCAACATTCCCGTCCGCGCCCCGGGCGTGATCGATCGTGCCGTGCAGCATCTGGCCCAAACCGGCGCCGATTCCGTCCGCACGCTCGCACCCGTGAGCAAGCAGCATCCCGACTGGCTCCATCGTCTCGAAGGCGATCGGATGGTGCCGTTTCGCCCGAACAGCATCTATCGCCGTCAGGACCTGGCGCCGCTGTACTATCACGACGGCGCGGTGATCGCTGTTACCCGCGCGGCGCTGTTCGCCGGTGCGCAGCCCGGCGCCGATCCATCCGGGACGGGGTCAGCCGTCCCGGACCCGCACGCGTTTTTCGGAAACGATCGGCGCGCCATCGTGCAGCCGGCGGACGCCACCGTGGATGTGGACGAGGAAATCGATCTAAATCTGGCCGAAGCGCTGCTGCGCAGCCGAACCCTGCCCGAGGATAGCTCGGTCGCATCCACGATCAGCCGTGCCACGCTTAGCCGCAATCCGCCGCGGCGGATGCGCTCCGCGCGGCGATAGCGCGCGAAGAAGAGACCATGGCCGCCAAGATCTCGACTCAGACAATTTCCACGGTGACGATCGGATCGCGGCCGATCGGCGAGCATCAGCGAACGTTCGTCATCGCCGAGGCCGGCGTCAATCACAATGGCAATCTGGGTACGGCGATCGCTTTGACGGAAGCGGCCGCCGAGGCCGGGGCGGATGCCGTCAAGTTCCAGATTTTCACGGCCGACGAGTTGGCCGGCAGCGCACCGACCGCCGCGTACCAGCGCGCCGCAACCGGCGCGGCCGGGCAACGCGATATGCTGCGGACGCTCGAACTGCGCGACGAGGACTTCCGGGCGGTCGCGGTCCGCGCGCGGCGCAGCGGGCTCGAGTTCCTGGCGACGCCCTTCTCGATTCCCGATCTGCGCCGCTTACAGTCCTCGCAGCCTGCGGCCGTCAAGATTGCATCGACCGACATCAATAACGCGCCGCTGCTGACCGCGGCGGCTCAGACGGGCCTGCCGCTCATCGTGTCCACTGGCGCCAGCCTGCGCGAGGAATTGGACGCGGCCGTCAAAGTGCTCGGCAGCGCGGCGCGTGGCCGCCTGATCCTGCTGCACTGCGTCAGCGCCTATCCAGCGCCGTGGAATCTGGCGAACCTGCGCGCCATCCGCGCGATGCAGCAGCGTTATAACCTGCCGGTCGGATTCAGCGATCACACCACCTCCACGCAAATCGGAGCGCTGGCGGTGGCGGCCGGCGCGTGCGTATTGGAAAAGCACTTCACGCTCGATCGCGGCGCGCCTGGCCCCGATCATGCGATGTCGCTCGACCCGCGACAGCTCAGCGAGTACGTCGCCGCCGTGCGCCGCGCCGAGGAGGCGTTGGGCAGCGGCGCGTTGGGCATGAGTGCCGCGGAGCTGGAGGTTCGCCGCATCGCCCGCAAGAGCGTGGTGGCCGCGCGGCGCATCGACGCGGGTGAGATCCTTACGCCGACCATGCTCTCGCTCAAGCGCCCCGAAGGCGGCATTCCCCCCAACGATTTCGCCCGACTGGTGGGGCGGGTGGTGCTCACGGCCATCGAGGCCGACGCGCCCATCCACTGGGAGATGGTCCAGTGAGGGTTCAGGGTTCAGGGTTCAGGTCGAAGACCCGCCGTGGCGGGGTTCAGGGTTCAGGAGCGCGGGCAACCCGCCGGGTTAACGCCGGCGGCAGGTCCAAGGTTCGAAAAATTGCGGTGGTGACGGGCAGCCGCGCTGAGTACGGCCTGTTGCAATCCACGCTGCAGGCCATCACGCACCATCCACGACTCGAGCTGCAGCTCGTCGTGACCGGCATGCACCTGCTGCCGAAGTTCGGCCGGACCATTGATGACATTCGGCGCGATGAGTGGCCCATCGCCGTAACCGTAGCTATGCAGACGGGCAGCGACGCCGCGCTCGACCAGGCCGAAGGGCTCGCCCGCGGCGTGGCCGGCATGGCGCGCTTTTTTGAATCGGCCGCCACGGATGTGGTCATGGTGCTGGGCGATCGCATCGAGGCCATGGCGGGCGCGCTGGCCGGCGCGCTGACCGGCCGGATCGTCGCCCATGTTCATGGCGGTGACGTGGCGCCGGGCGATTTCGACGATAGCCTGCGGCACGCCATCACCAAGCTGGGACACCTGCATCTGGCTGCGACGCGCGACGCCGCACAGCGAATCATCCGCATGGGAGAGCGGCGCCAGCGCGTCTTCGTCGTCGGCGCGCCGGGAATCGATCGGCTCGGTGAACTGGTCGCGCAGCACGGCATCATTCCATCCGGCGCGCGGCTGCCGCTGGCGGTGGTCGCGCAGCATCCCTGCGGCCGGTCCGCCGCGCACGAGCGGGCCACGATGGCTGCCATCCTGCGCGCCGTGCGCCACGCGCGGCTGAATGCCTGGGTCGTCTATCCCAACAGCGATCGCGGGCACAGCGGGATCATCGCGGCGATCCAAGCGGCACACGCCGCCAGTCGCAATGGGGAGTTCCGCGCTGTCCGATCGGTGCCACGCGACGAATATCTGCGGCAGCTTCTGCGCGCCCGCGTGCTGATCGGCAATTCGTCCTCCGGGATCATCGAGGCGGCCAGCGCCGCTATCCCCGCGGTGAACGTCGGGGCGCGGCAGGCCGGGCGCTTGCGTTCGGGGGCTTCAGTGCTGGATTGCGCTGAAAACTACGCCGCCATTCGACAGGCGCTGCAGCGCGCCTTGGGCTACCGCTTCCGCTCCGGGTCCGCCAATACCTATGGAAAAGGCCAAGTCGGCCAGCGGATCGCGAAGATTCTGGCCCGCGTCCGGTTGGACGAAACTGTGCGGCGCAAGCAAATCGCTTACTGACTGCACCCGCTTATCGGACGCGTCCGTTTTCCACACCCCTAAACCAGCGCGCAGGTTTCGACGATGTACTGGGGACGCTCGCGTACGAGCGTGCCAGCCCGGTCCTGAAAAGAAGGGATTCCTATGACGGCTACAACCGCGCCGCCGCAGAAATCGGTCGTCGAGCGGGCCATCGCGCAGGTGGGGGAGATCGCCACGTTGCCCGAGGTGACCGTCAAGATCATTGAGATCGTCGAGAATCCCCGCAGCACGGCGCGCGATCTGCACGAGGTCATCAAGAAGGACCCCGCGCTCTCGGCGAAGGTCTTGAAGGTGGTGAACTCGGCGTTCTACGGACTACCGGGACAGATCGCCAGCGTCGATCGGGCGGTCGTGCTGTTGGGGCTGGCGGCCGTCAAGAATATCGCCATCGCCACGTCCGTCGCGCGGATGTTCAAGGGCGGCTCCATCGCGCCGGGCTTCAATGCCAAAGACCTGTGGAAGCACAGCGCTGGCGTGGCCGTGACGGCCAAGCTTATCGGCAAGGCCGTCGGCGAGGGCGCAGCGCAGGAAGAGTTCTTCTTGGCCGGTCTTATTCACGATCTGGGCATCCTCATCGAGCGACAGGTGTTTCCGGGCGAGTTGGCTGAGGTGGTCAAGCGGAGTGCGGCCGGAACCGGCGACTTCCTGACGCTCGAAAACGAGTTGATCGGCGCCAACCACCAGGCCTTCGGCGAGGCCCTCGCCACGAAATGGAAGTTCCCCCGGCATCTGCGGGCGATCGTCGGATTTCACCACACGCCCGAGCGGATCTCCTCGGAGCTGCGCCGCTCGGTGGAGGTCATTCACCTGGCCGACATCATCTGCTGCGCCGAGCGCTTCGGCTTCTACCTGACGGCCGCCCATCAGACCATCAGCGACGAACTGCTCGCGGAGCTGCGCCTGACGCACGAGAACATTCAAACCATACGCGAGCAACTCACCCAGGAACTCCCGGAAGTCGAAGACATCCTCGCCAACTGACCTACACCAGGAACGCGGAAATCGTTGAATACTGAGTGGCACGGCTTCACGGCCTCAGCCGGGTAGCCATGCAGGCATGCTTACCCGCTGCGTCCGGGACGGGGTTAGCCGTCCCGGACTGCGCGTGAAAGCATGCCACCCGGCCTGCGCTATTGACGGCTTCGCGCGCCGACGGGACGATCTCGGCCGGTTAGCGCGGAGCGTTTATGAGCCAGATCCTCGTTACGGGCGCGGCCGGATTCATCGGGTCTCACCTGGTGGACCGTCTGCTCACCGCCGGACACCGCGTCACCGGCGTGGACAACTTTGACGATTTCTACGCGGCCGACGTGAAGCGGGCGAACCTGACCGATGCCCGGCAACAGCCTGGATTCGAATTGATCGAGGCCGACATCCGCGATAAGGATCGGATGCGCGCGCTATGGAAGTCGCGCCGCTTCGACACGGTATGTCATCTGGCCGCGCGGGCCGGCGTCCGGCCGTCACTCGAACGCCCGGAGCTGTACTGGGAAGTTAATACGAACGCGACGCTCGGGCTGCTGGAGTTGGCGCGGCAGATCGGCATCGAGCGCTTCATCTTCGCCAGCTCGTCGAGTGTTTACGGCGATCGGCCGGGGCATGCGGGAGCGCTGCCCGAGCCCTTCCGCGAAGACATGCCGGCCGATCGGCCCGTGTCGCCCTACGCCGCCAGCAAGCGGGCAGCCGAGCATCTGTGTCACGCCTATCATCACTTGTACAAGTTCCCGGTGACCTGCCTGCGGTTTTTCACGGTTTACGGGCCCCGCAATCGGCCCGACTTGGCGATTGCCAAGTTCACGCGCCGCATCGATGCCGGTGAGCCGATCGAGATGTTCGGCGACGGCAGCACGCTGCGCGACTACACCTACATCAATGACATCATCAATGGTGTCGTGGCAGCCATCCAGCGCTGTCGCGGTTTTGAGGTTTACAATCTGGGGAATTCGCATCCGACGCAGCTCTCGCGACTGATCGCGGTGATCGAGCAAGCCTTGGAAAAGAAAGCGAAGATCGTCCCGGCGCCGCTGCAACCCGGGGACGTCAGCGTCACGTACGCCGACGTGAGTAAGGCCCGCGCGCAGCTTGGCTTCGAGCCGTCGACGCCGATTGAGGAGGGCATCCGCCGATACGTCGAGTGGTACCGCCAGCATGGTTTAGGGTTCAGGGTTCAGGTCCCAGATCCGCCGTGGCCGGGTTCATTGTAGCGCAGGCATCCCGCCTGCTGGTACCGCAGTCTCGCATCCGCGATCGTGGGAATGCTCGCCCGCCTATCCCCGTTCATCCGCGTTCATCCGCGGCTAAAATGAATCCGTGGCATGCGTGTCCTATCTTGCGCTCGGCTCGAATCTCGGCGATCGCCGGGCTCATTTGGACCGCGCCGTCGAAGCGCTCGCGCATACGCTCGGGATTCGTGTCCTGCGCACGTCGCAGTACTACGAGACCGTTCCCGTCGGCGGTCCTCCTGAGCAGGGCATGTTTCTAAACGCGGCGGTCGAGATCGAGAGCGACCTGAGCCCACCGGAATTGTTGGAAGCATGTCAGCGCTTGGAAGCGGAGGCCGGCCGTGTAAGAACCGAGCGCTGGGGGCCGCGCACCCTCGACGTCGACATTCTTTTATATGGCGAGCAGCTCATCAACGCACCCGAGCTGACCATTCCGCACCCGCGCATGCACGAGCGCCGCTTCGTGCTGGAGCCCTTGTGCGAGATTGCGCCGGAGCTGTCGCATCCGGTTGTCAAGAAAACCATGCGCGAGCTGCTCGCTCGTGAGCGCGCCTCCCTATGCGGCCCGCGGCCGGCATGCTAAGTTGCTCGGCATGCGACGGGCCCGCGGTTCAGAACCGCGACCGTAAGAGAGCGCTATGGAACGACCGGACTCAATGAACCGCAGTGGAAGCGCCGACGACTGGACTGACGATCTTCCCGGCGGCGATCTCGTGCAGCGCGGGTTAGCCGATCTGCGCCGCGGCAGGATTTCGGAGGAGGCGCTGCTGGTACTCATTGCGTCGCCGCGACTCGCGCGGTTGGGCATCGTCGTCCCGAGAATGGATACCGGCCCCGC
>DASXUA010000531.1:0-3708 GCA_036505095.1 Phycisphaerae bacterium | reverse complement strand
GCGAGCTGCCCTGCGTCATGTGGCGCTCGGATTCCGCGCGCCTGAAGTTCAAACCGGCCGACGGCCTGGAAGTGCTCGCCACCGGCGCCATCGAGGTCTTCGAGCGCGCCGGGCGTTATCAGCTTTACGTGCGCCGCCTCGAGCCGCGCGGCCTCGGTGCGTTGGAGCTGGCCTTCCGCCAGATGCGCGACAAGCTGGCCAAGGCGGGCCTGTTCGACCCGGAGCATAAGAAACCGCTGCCGCGCTTTCCGCGCCGCATCGCCGTCATCACCAGCCCGACCGGTGCGGTGATCCGCGATATCCTGCAAACGCTCCAGCGGCGGCATCCGTGCCTGGAAGTCTGCGTATGCGCGGTGCGCGTGCAGGGGCCGGGCGCGGCCGAGGAGATCGCGCGCGCCATCCATCTGGTGAATGCCCGCGCCGCCGGTCTGGGCGGCATCGACGCCATGATCGTCGGGCGCGGCGGCGGATCACTCGAAGACCTGTGGGCTTTCAACGAAGAAGTTGTCGCGCGGGCCATCTTCGCCAGCGCCATCCCGATCGTCAGTGCTGTTGGCCACGAAGTCGACGTGACGATCGCCGACCTTGTGGCCGACGTGCGCGCCGCGACCCCCACGGCCGCGGCCGAGTTGATCGCCCCCGACTGCGCCGAGGTGCGGGCGGAACTGGCCGATCATGCGCTGAAGCTGCGCCGCGCCATGGTGCATCGCACCCAGGTTCTTTCCGGCCGGCTGCATGGCGTCCTGCAACGCTCCCTTTTCCGCGAGCCGGCGCTGCTGATCCGGCGCCGCGAACAAATCCTCGATGAAGGCAGTGCCCGGCTCGGCCATGCTGTCAGCCAGCGGACGCACCAATTCGCCCGCCGGCTCAGCCGCTGCGAATTGGATTTGGCGCGCATCGAGCCGCGCCAGCTTCTGCTGCGCCGCGCGCAGCGGCTCGCGCAAACGTCGCAGCGCCTGGCGTGGATCATGAGCGCTCGGCTGCTCGCGGCCGAACGCCGGCTCGTCGGGCTCGAGCAGAGGCTGCAAGCGCATCGTCCGGGGCAGCGCCTGCCGCTGCTCGCCGAGCGTCTGGCGCGCGTGCGGCAGCGTCTGCACGTCGCCAGTACCCATCGAGTGCAGCTTGCCAGCGGGAGTATGCGTGGGTTGCAAGGCAGGCTGGAAGCTCTGAGCTACAAGGGCACGTTGCAGCGCGGCTACTCGATCACGCGCCGCAAGAAGGACCGGTCAGTATTGCGCGATCCGGCCGCCACAACCGATGGTGACATCATCGTCACCGAAACCGCCGTCGGCGAGCTCGAAAGCCGCGTCATCAATCGGCGCCAGCCGGAGTTATTTGAGTGACTGCATGGGCAAGAAACCGCTCAGCTTTGAAGAAGCGTTGAAGCGCCTCGAGACTCTGGCCGAAGAGATCGAGCAGGGCAAGATCGGATTGGAGGAATCGATCGCGCGCTACGAAGAAGGCATGCTGCTGGTCAAACAATGCCGCGAGATCCTCAGCGCGGCCGAGCTGCGCATCATGCAGCTCCAAAACCCAGACCAGGCCGCGGCTGGGACGGAGATATCTAGGCCCGCGCCGACCGCGGCCCCCCCGCCGGCGGACGGGGAGGAATGATTTCCCGCGGTCGCTGCTTTGGCATACGTGCAAATCGAGGGAATCTTGCACATCACCCGATGCCAATTCCAAAGTTTTTGACCGTGTGCGGTCGGCGACCGTAGAATAGGGGTCGCATGCCAGATCGGTGTCGGCCGGCCGCGACGCCACGTTTAGCCGCGACCCCGAAGGGGTGCGCTGCGACGCGCCGCCGAGCTGATCGGCAGTTGCCGTACCGCAGAAAGGATGGTCCGCCATGACCGCCCAGCCGCTCGCATTGTTTCACCTGCCCGGGGGCGTGGAACTGGTTGTCATTATCGTCATCGGGCTGCTCATTTTCGGGAGGCGCCTGCCGGAAATCGGCCGCTCGCTGGGCCGCAGCATCGTGGAATTCAAGAAGGGCGTGCGCGACATCGAGCACGACGCCGACGAAGCCGCCAACCGCCCCTCCGAGCCCGCCGGCTCGACCAAGTCGCTACCGCCCTCGGAAAAGCCTTGAGCTACCCATCTCCGAAGTTCATCAAGGCCGTAACATAGCGCCGCCTCAATCGTAGCGCAGGCATCTCGCCTGCACGTATCGCAGGCCTCCAGTCTGCGCAGCGCACCGGCTCTACTGACATAGCCGGTTGCCAGCCCACAGCCAATCTTCAGAAAAATTTGCACGCAGGGGGGCTGCGCCGGCGCCGTTTACGATCTAATTATGCAGAGACGCCAAGCTCGCGCGTTCGGCGTCGCCGAATACCGAGGCTACGCGCATCGACAGGAAGCACGCGAATTCCGCGCGGGACTGCTCGGTGCTCGGTGTGCGACTGCGTTCGCTAGGCCCGGGAACCACTTTGGAGGCGCGTCATGGTGCGATCGATCGTCACTGTGCCGAATCGCCGCGACGCCGAAGGTGCGGGCTGCCTTGCGCGATCCCCCATTTTGACACGGCCCACCCCGACCGCGAGCCCTGAAAAAATTTCCTACGGCCGCTCCTCGAACTCCCCGATTCGGCGACTTATTTATGTAGGGCGTTTCGCAGGCAGCGAGTTCATTCGGCTCCCCCTCGGGTGGCGGTCGGCGCGATCGTTGCGCCCGCAAGGGGCAGTGCCAGTCTGGAGGTGCGAGATGGCGCGTGGCTTTCAATCAGTCCTCTGTGTGTTGCGTTCGCTCGTTTCGGGGGCGCGCGACGCGCCGGGTTTCTTGGTTTTTGTGAAAACTGTTTCCATCCGTCCAACCGCTCGATTTTTTTGGCAACCGGAGATTCCTCGGTCGCAGAGGGAGAGGAGTCGGACAAATCTCATTTTTCAGAGCGGGTGCGGTGTGCGCGCTGCGTCGGCAGCCAGTACCGCTCCCGGCTCGGACTGGCCGCTCCGCGCGCCTCGTCCCAGCGAGCGCCGCGCGCGCTGTATGGTTGCGTAGCTGCTGCGGTGCAGCACCGTTCCAACGTCGTCGGCTTACGTCCGCGATACCTTCACGACGGGGCGCTGGTAACGTCGCCATTGGTCAAAGGCGGCCCCGGCGCCTATAATCGCTGCCCAGACTCGGGGGCGAAATGGGCTCGACCGGGCGTGAAGACGGGAAAGCCGCGTGCCGAGGACGCTCGTGGGCCTCGTAAATCATCGAGCAAAAACTTTATATGCCAACACTCCGTTGCGCATGGCCGCCTAAATAGGCGGCACGTCCGGCGGTCAACGCCTGCTAGAGCGCCGGGCGAAAAGCAGCAGGCTGGTCCGTGAGTTCTGCCTGACGGCGCACGGGCGAGATGCAGCCGGGCTGGGTGCGATCGGAGCCTGTCGGCCGGCGCCGATCAAACCGACAAACAAACGACCTGACTACGCACGTAGAAACTTTCCTCGAACCGTCGCGGGACGCGGGTTCAATTCCCGCCGCCTCCATTTCAGTATGCGGTCCGGTGCAACCGGGTGCCGTTTCCTGCAACGCACGCGGGGTGCGGTCGCGCCCGTGCAACGACATGCAAGGCATTGCGGCTCCTTGCTGCACCGCTTTCTGCAGCGCTTCACCGGCAGCCTTGTCGAACAGCTCATCGGGAACTGAGTTCGCGTAGTGCTTGCCGCTGATGATGATGCTGTGGCCGATCCACTTCGACACCGCGTATTGCGGGAACGTCAT
>DASXUA010000530.1:0-9513 GCA_036505095.1 Phycisphaerae bacterium | reverse complement strand
GAACGCAAGAAGCTGCAGGAGTCATAGGTCAACACCTGCTCCGGCAGCGAACGCCGCTCTGACAAGTCGTTTACGTTTGCTAATCTTGACCGAGACGCTTATGAAGGTTAGACTTCAATGAATACGGAGCTACGAAAGCTGGCTCGCCGTATTCGCGGGCGAGGATGATGCCTACGTTTTCATCCACACCGCGTTTCCACTGCTGGTTGCAGCAGGGCGAATTCGGGGCATGGCGAACGCGCGCGAGTTGGGCGACTATTACTACCGTCAGCGTGCGCACGACGAGAGACGCCGAGGGAGAATCCCGTGACGACAGAGTTGCGACCAGTCTTGAGAATTCGCGAGCTGCGCGAGCGCCGCGGACTATCACCCGAGCAATTGGGCTTGATCGCTCTGAATCATCCCGATCCACTGAACGCGACGCCGCATGATCGCATTCTGGCACGCACCGAGATCGCCAGCTATGAGAGTGGGGAGCGCTGGCCATCGTGGCCGCGCATCGTCGCGATGGCTCAAATCCTCGGCTGCGACGATGTGCTGGAATTGTTCGAGCCGATGCCGATCAAGAGGTGGGTGCGCCGTCTGGATGAGGTTGAGCATCTGTACGCTCCGCAATGGGAGTGCGGAGCCGTTCAGGCATGCGCTCAGCCGATACCCGATAGCTCGATTGGCTGACGCGATCTGCAACGTGGCGTGCTCGCCGCGCGCGCACGCGGCGATGCCGCGAACCTACACGCGCACGTGAACCCATTGCCCGCGGCGGTAGCGGAGGGTCGCGAGGATCGCGCGCGTGGTCATATCGCTGACCATCCCGATCCAGGCGCCGATCAGGCCCGCATGCAGGACGATGCCGCATAGGTAGCCGAGCGGTAGACGAATCAGAATCATGCTCACGGCCGCGGCCAGCAGCGGGAAGCGGGTAGCGCCGGCGCCGCGCATCGCGCCGAAGTAGACGATGCTGAAAGCCATGCAGGGTTGGAAGAAGGCCACGAGTCGCAGCGCGGGCGTGCCGACGAATTGCACCAGTGGGTCATCGTGCATCAATCGCATGATTTGCGGCGCAAACAGCAGAAACAGGGTCGAGCTGAGGACTGCCAGCAAGGCGCATTGCAGCACGGCTTCGTGTCCAACGCGCTGGGCTCGGTCGGGACGCCGCGCGCCGAGCGCTTGGCCGACCATCGTGGCGGCGGCCGATGCCCAGGCCGTGGCCGGCAGATAGGTCAGCGACTCGACCCGCACGCCGACGAAATGCGCGGCGTAGTAGGCGCGGCCGATCTCGCCTTCGGCCAGCCGCGAGATGATCAGCAGGAAGAGAAACTGGCCGGTCCACATGATCGCGCCTTCGCCGGCGGCCGGGATCCCGATCCAGAGGATGCGGCGGATCGTCGTCCAGCGTGGCGCCATCTGCGCGGCGTGCAGCTTCAGCCCGCTGCGGCCGATCCTCAGCGTCAACACCATCAACGCGGCGCCGCTGATGCGGGCCACGACCGTGCCGATCACAATGCCGTTGACGCCCAGCGTCGGCAGCGGTCCCCAGCCCCATACCAGCCCGGCCGACACGATCATGTTCACGACGTTGACCAGGCCCATGATCTTCATCGGCGTGCGCGTGTCGCCTACGCCGCGCAGCGCGGCTGCACTGACCAGCGTCATGCTGGTGAAGGCGTTGCCGACCGCGTCCAGCCGCAGGAACGTGACGGCGATGCGGTAAGCATCCCCGTGCAGGTTCTGCCAGGCAGCGAAAGCCGGCGCGAGCAGGAAGATGAACCCCGCGCCGATCAGACCATTGATCGTCGCCAGCGTGAAGGATTGGTTGGCAACGACGTTGGCCTGCTGCGGCTCGCGGGCGCCGACCGCGCGGGCCACCAGCGCGGTGGTGCCCGTGCCGACCAGCATGAACAGCATGGTCATCAGCCAGCCGACGTAGGAGGCCAGCCCGACGGCCGCCGTGGCGTCCACGCTGATGCGCCCCGACAGAAAGGTGTCGAATAGGCCGACCAGCGTGTTCAGCGCCTGCTCGCCGAGCACCGGCAGGGCCAGGAAGAAGACCGCGCGGCGAATCGAGCCGCTCACCAGCGCGGGTTCGGCCGGCGGTTCCTCCGCGAGGAACGGGCGCGGCGCCCGTATGGGCATCACGCTGGGCGCTGCCACATCAATAATCCGCTCGTCCTGCATACGCTCTGCGCTCGACACTCAAGCATCGACCGCGCGTGCATGGAGTATACAGGCTATCGCGAATGGGTGAGTGGTGAGTGGTGAATGCGCTCGTCCCGTAACCCGAACCCTGAACCCTGCGTCATGCCACCTCCGGCCGACCGCGCACGTCCATGATGCCGGGTTCGCCCCAGCGGCGGCGCTCGTCGGCCGCCCAGCGGATCATGGCCAGCATGCCGGCATATTCGCAGCCACACAGCAGCAACTCGTCGTCGCCGGCGCACTCGATGCTGCGGCCAAATACGAGCACCGGGATGCGCTGCGCGACCAGCGTGTCGGGCCTGAACTCCGGCAGGCCGGGGTAGGCCGGATCGTGCCGGCGGCGCTGTTCGTAATGCATGCGCCACAGCGAACCTTCGATCTCCAGCTCCTTGTAATGCAGCACCGCGCCGCAGCGCAAGGTGTGCGTGTGCGCGCAGCGCGAAAAATCCGGCGGTGCGGCCGGATCATCGACGTGGAACATCCACGCCGCCAGGCAGAGTTGCCCCCACACCTCATGCAAACGCAGGCGCAGTTCCGTCGGTCCATACTGCTTGAGCTGCGCGCGCTCGATGAGCGTTTCGCGAAAGCGGAGCACGGCCCCCGGCGCGGCTACCCGAATCGCATGCTTATGCGGCGCGATCCCCTGCTGCTTGGCGTCGGCCACTTTCAGCGCCACCAGATTAGCCTGCACCGCCAGCGCCATGGCGGCCACCTCCTCGGGCGTGCGCGCCCGCGGCTGGGGAGCCGGCTCGATGACTTGGCTGGATAGATCGAGTTCGGACATAGCTTCCGAAGGCGCGCCGCACGTGCGCGACTTGATCAATTATACGCTGAGCGCGCGAGGGATGCCGAAGCTTCGAGCATTTGGGGAAACGAGTCGCTTGGCCGACGAGATGCTGGCGCTATGGTTAGCGCAGCAGCGCGGCCACGCCGATGCTGATGGCGGCGGCGGCGAGCAGGGTGGTGACGGCGAAGAGCATCAGGAAGCGCCGGTTCTGCTGCTGTACAAGGCCCGAGAGCTGCTCTTCGCGGCGCTGGGCGGAGGCTTCCATCTGCTGCAACGTGCTGGTGGTGGCCGACGAAGCCGCGCCCAGACTGGTCACCGCGCCGCTGAAGCCGTCCAGCGAGGTCAGCATGCGCTCGTCGAGCGCGCGGGCCGAGTCCATCCTCTCGCTCATAACCGTCAGCATCTGGCGCTGCGAATCGGCCAGCTGCGGCAGTGTATCTTCGATCTGGCGCGTGCGTTCGCCGGAATCGTGCATCTGCTGGCCGATCGACGCCAGCGAGTCGGCCTGGCGCCGCGACAGCTCGGGCAACTGCCCCAGGCTGGTCGCGAGTTGCGACAGCGAATGCGAAATCTCGGCACTGCGCGCGTCCTGCGTGGCCATGTGCTTCTGCAGGGAATCGATCAGGCCGGCTACCTGGATGTACCCCTCTTGAAGCCTCTGGATGGCGGCTTCGTTACGCTTGCGGCGCGACCAATGTTGTAACGGGGATGCGGGCTTGGCGTGGCCGTTGCCGTGTGGCACTTCGCGGTCAGGCACGGTTCCCACGGAAGGCGAGTCCACGACCTGGAATGGACTGAGTGCGCCGTCGGAGTCCAGGTGTGCCCACTCGCCATTCTTTTCCGGGAGATGGCCGGCTGACCTGAACCAGCTTCCTACCCGGGACCAGAATTTGCCCGATTCCATCGTGAACGCCTCCGTCTATTTCTGGTTTCAATCCGCGTTATGCCGCCGGGATTAACCCGGCGGCTCGCAAACGTCGCGGCCCTCGCGCCGGCAAGATGCCGGCGCTACCACTCACCAATTTCGGTTGACCTGCCAGCATCGCATCATAAAATCCGCGCTATGCCAACCATTGACCAGATCGCCAAGCTGCTGGCGGCCGAGCCGGACGACGCCTTCCTGAACTTCAGCATGGCCATGCAGCTCGCCAAGGAGCAGCGTGGGGAGCAGGCGCTGCGGCATTTCGACCGCGTTATTCAGGTGGACCCCAGCTACACCGCGGCGTATCACCACAAGGCCAACACGTTGATCGGCACGGGGCGTCTCGATGAGGCGCGGCGCACGCTGGAGGCGGGGATCAACGCGGCGCAACGGGTTGGCAATATGCACGCGCAGAGCGAAATGCAGGAGTTGCTGGCGAGCCTGGAATAAAAACCGAAAACCAAAAACAGAAAACCAAAAACAGAATTGAAGAAAGCGGGCGCAGCGACTCTGCTTTCGGTTTTCGGTTTTCGGCTTTTGGCTTTCGGTTTTCCGCGTTTCAGTCTTCCACGCGCACCTGCGAGAGTTCTTCGACGAGCAGATCGTAGAGCAGCTCAACGTCTTCGTTGCGCATGCGGATGCAACCGAGCGAGACGCTCTTGCCGATGCTGTCGGGCTCGATCGTACCGTGGATGCCATACTTGGGCTGGCCGACCGCCTGACCGTCGATGCCTGCCAGGCCGATCCACCGCTCCCCGAGCGGGTTCTTCGGATCGTCCGCCAGCACGATGTCACCGCCGCGCGGTGGATACCAGGTCGGGTTGACGAGCTTACCGGAGACTTTCCATAGGCCCGTTGGGGTGCTGTCGTCCGCGCCCAAGGCGACCGGGAACGAGTGGACGTAAGCGTCCTGACAGTACACGTCCAATGAATATGTGCTCTTGCGCACTACGGCATGGAAGGGGCCGTGCACGATCTTGAGCGTCTGACCGATGCGGATCGTGTGCTTGTCGCTGAGATTGTTGATGCGCTGCAGCAATTCGGCGGTGATGTGCTGGCCCTTGGCGATCCTGCCGAGCGTGTCGCCGGCTTTGACGACGTACAACTCCGTGAGTGGATCCCCCTTGAGCACGGTGTTCGACAGGATCGTCTGCGCGCCAACGCGCGTCAGCTCGCTGCGCAAGTTGGCCGCGACCGCCCCGGGGGGCCCCAACTTGAGCGCTTCGCTCCAGCGCGCGCGGGCGGTCAATGGATCGTTCGCGGCCAGCGCCTGACGACCGGCCTCGATGAGCGTTTCCAGGCGTTTCTGTTGTTCAGCTTCCGGCGGTGGCGGAGCGTTCCGCTCGACCTTCGGTTCGGGGTGCGCAGGCGGCGCGGGTTCCGTCGCGTGGCGATCCGGCGGAGGGGTCTCCAGTCGATCGGACGACAGCTTGGGCGGTCGCGGCGACACGCGCGTCGTTTCCGCTACCGCGCCCGTGCGGCGCGCGGCGCCGGCAGGCCACCAGCGATAGGCAAAGATGACCACGACCAGCACCAGTCCGGTTACCAGCAACGGCAGCGGTCGTGCGCCACGGTTTCTTCGACGTCGAGGCATGGGATTCCTCCGTGAATGTCGGCGCTCGCGCTGGCGCCATCCCTCGAAATGCGGGCTATCCGTACGGTTCAGAACCGCGGCGGGAATCGGCCCGCGCGCCACTAGCATAGAGTCTGCCGCCTGCGATGCAAGCGCTTGGACGCGGCCGCTGTTGAAGAGCTATGATAGGGTCGTGGCGGCCGAACGCATGAGCCTCTGGCGAAGGTTTCACCAGCGCCGCTGGTTTGTGCGCTGGCCGGCCAAAGGATTCGTGCTGGCGGCGACGGTCTTCTTTGTCTGCTTCCCTTATCCCTGGCTGTTCGTCCGGCACGTCCGACGCTGGCAAGACCCCAACAGCGTGGTCGAACCCGATGCACCGCAGCTCGCACCCTGGGTGGACGAGGTTCAGGCCCAGAACAAGCCTGGCACGCAGCCGCCGCAGGTCCTACGTCAGGTCGAAAGCTTTGTCTACGACCACGTGCCCTATGCGTACGACTGGGAGACCTGGGGCGTGGCCGACTACCTTCCCACGGTGGCGGAGGTATTCGAAAAGGGGCAGGAAGATTGCGATGGCCGGGCCGTCATCGCTGCGTCGATGCTCCGCAAGCTGGGGTTCCGTGCCGACCTGGTCACCGACTTCGCCCATGTGTGGGTCCGCACCGACCAGGGCGACACGATGAGTCCGGGCCGCCCACCGGCGGTCGTCGCACAAGAGCGGGGCTTCAAAATCAATTATCGCGCGGTGACAGATCTGATTCCGGCCGCGGCCTACGGTCTCTCGCCGTTCCCGTTGCTGCGCGAGGCGATCATCTTGTGCGTGCTGTGGTTGCTGTTGCTGGCGCCCGGCGTGGGGCGCGCGGTCCCGCTCGCTAGCTTGGCAGGTTTGTGGATCGGGCTGGAGTTCATGCGGTTCGGCGGTGAACAGTGGAAGCATCCCGTCTCTTGGATGCAATGGGTGGGCACGCTCACGATCTTGCTTTCCGTCGGCTTGCTACTCGTCCGCGGTCTGCGGACGCGCGCCGCGCGACGACCGTTTGCCGCCGGAGCGGCGCCCGTCAGTCCTCCTGCCGCGGCATCCTGAGGCGCTGTACAGCGCCCACACCCCGCAACTCAATTTTGCCGAAACGTTCTTGCCAGCCGGGCGGTGAATACGTTAACTTCATATCGGTCGATGGCCGCGCGACTCACGCGGCTCGCTGGCGGAGGGCGGAAAGTGGCGCGTTCCAGCGCACCGGAACCGGACAACCCGGTTCAGGCGCGCCGTCACGCTATTCGCCTTCACGTCCCATGACCTGTGTCGTCCAGCCGCAGAGCGAGTGGCGGTTCAAAGCTGCAGGGCGGTCAGCTATGGGCCCGGCCGATCCCATCCGAGCACGCGCCGAAGCGGATAACATTCCGGTGGATGCCAGCGGGCGCCGCGACGTGTTCCTGTGGGAACACGTGCTGCGCGTCACGCATGCAGCGCTGCAGATCGTGCGGATGAATGTCGCCGGGCGCGCTCCCAACACCGCGGCCCTGCAAGCGGCTGGCCTGTATCACGACGTGGGCTGGGCCATTCAATGCCGCGACGCTGTGTTCTCGCAGCAGGAAATCCTGACCAAACCCACTTCGGACTTGCAGCGTGAGTTAGGCGCGGCGCGGCTGATGGAACGGCTGCATGATTTGCTGCCGCCGCGGACGCTCGAGCTGGCCGCGAACATCGTGCGCCAGATGAACGAACGCAGTACCGATCTGCTCGAGGCCCAGATTCTGTCAGAAGCCGAGAACCTCGACGGCGTTGGGATGATGGGGCTGTGGCAGACCGTGCGGCGGCACGCGTGCGAGGGGCGCGGCATCCAGGCAGCGATTGATATTTGGCGCCGCCAGCAGGATTACCGCTTCTGGGAGGCGCGCATCCACGAGGCCTTCCGTTTCGAGCCCGTCCGGACCCTGGCCCGCGCGCGGCTGGAGATCATGTATCGCTTCTACGATGAACTGGCGCGCATTCAGTCGGGCGAAGATCTGGCGGCGCTGCTAACGTCGGCCGAAGCAAGTTCGCCGCCACCTACATGAGCCAGGTGGCATGCTTTCACGCGAAGCGGCTGGGTGGCATGCTTTCACGCGAAGCGGGTAAGCATGCCGGCATGGCTACCCGGTCGCCACGGCGACTCGCCTGTGGCGAGCTGAAGCCGTGAAGCCATGCCACACGGCTCCCAGGACGCTACCGGCTGATTTTGTCGAAGGGCGGCGGGATCTTCCAGTCGCCCAGCGCGGCCACCATGTCAGGAATGGCCAGCGGGCGCGGCAGGGCATATAGCTCGCCGTAGCGCACACCGATCGAGGCCCCTTCAGTGCCCGAGTTGGAGCGGACGTAGTGCAACAGGCCGTCGAGCCGCTTCTCGTCGAACTGCGAGCGATAGCACGAGATGGCCGCGATCTTGCGGTCGAGCGTTTCGGTGATGTCCACCACGAAGCGGCTGTGCCAATGGATGATGTCGGCCGAGATGGCGATCGGCCGGTAGACCAGGTGGTCGATCCGATGCGGAGTCGTTCCGCCGAAACGGTCGTCCCACTTGGTGAACTGCGAGTAGAAGCGGGCCGCCTCGGCGATGAGCTGCGACTGGTAATGATCGGGCGAAGCCGCGGGCGTGCGGCCGGCCATCGTCACCACGATGCGCGGACGATAGCGCCGCAGGAACGTCGCCACCGGGTAGCGCGTCGGCGGGCCGTCCATCAGCTCGCGGTTGGTCAGCGGCAGGATTTCCATAACGGTGACGCCGAGGATCTTGGCGGACTCACTGGCTTCGCGGACACGCGTCTCGGGCGTGCCGCGCGGCGTCGGCTCGCCATTGGTCATGTGCAGCATCCCCACGCGATAGCCCAGGTCCACCATCTTGGCGATGGTGCCGCCCATGCCGATTTCCAGGTCGTCGGGGTGCGGGGAGGTGAAGACGATATCCAGCGTGTTTTCGCTCATGGCCGCTCCGAGAATCGCGTCCAAACTCGCCAAAGCGCCTGCTTGAAACTATACACGGGCCACGCCTGTCGCGCCAATCGGATGGCATGGGCAAGCGGTCGTTTGCTCGCCGCCGCCGATCCGCCGTGGCGGACTTACCCGTGGGAATGGCCTCGCAGGTGGATGCACTACGGCTGGGTGGCATGGCTTCACGGCGCAGCCGGGTAGCCATGTAGCCGCCGGTCGGGGTTCAGTTTTCAACCGTCTTCGGCTAAAACTCCCATATGCGGACCATGATGACCGACGCCGATCGCGAGGATGTCGCTCAATTCATCGAGCGGCACTGGCACTCGCGCCGCGTGATGAGTAGCGGCAAGGCGTATTATCCGCATCAGGAGGAGGCCTTCATTGAGCGCCGCGATGGTCAGATCGTGGGATTGCTCACGTTCCGCTGCGACGAGAATGGTATGGAGATCCTGACGCTCAACAGCACGCTCGAGGGCCAACGGATTGGTTCGTCGCTCATGCTGGCGGCGATCGAGCAGGCCCGGCAGCGCGGCGTGCACCGCATCTGGCTCACGACCACCAACGACAACACCCGCGTGCTGATCTTCTACCAGCGGCTCGGGTTTCGGCTCATCGAGGTGCGGCTCAACGTGGTCGACGAAGCCCGTAAGATCAAGCCCGAAATCCCGGAGATCGGCCACCTCGGCATTCCCATTCATGATGAGTGGGTGCTGGAGCTGAGCGTCAAGCCCTATCTGGACGGATAGACTATCGAGTTCCCAATTTGTCGCGGTCAGCGCGCCGGCCCGGCGCGCGTTACGCCGCTTGCAGTGCTACCAGGCGGCAGAACTTTCGAATCGCACGCCGACAAGCTCGCGATCGACTCTCTGGGATGAGCCAGGACTTCGCCGTGAGATCGACGAGAACGGCAAAACGAAATCGGCGACGCTCGACGGCCGTCGAATCGATAATCCGCATCACGGCTCTTGGCACACGCTCACAAAGCAGCACGGTCGCGCACCAATGCCGCTTAGCACCGAGCGGCGACAGCCCCATGTGCGAGAAGGTGGAAGCAACGGTCGCTAGACCATACA
>DASXUA010000529.1:0-5718 GCA_036505095.1 Phycisphaerae bacterium | reverse complement strand
CTGATTGGCGGGCGCGGTGGTCGAGTCGGGGAACACGGCCGCGCTGACTTTCACCCACGGCTTGATCACCATGATGTCCGCGTAGGCGTCGCGCACGTTGCGCGTGATCTGATCGCGCGTCCAGTGGCTGAAATCGAGATTGTTCGGATTACTTTGTGGGTTGAGCCGCCGCGCCTGGCTGATCGGGTCATACGAATAGCTCGAATTCGGCGTGCGGATGCGGTCGAAGTGGACGCCGTCCACGTCGTAGTTCTGAACGACGTACAGAATCTGCTGGCGGATATAGGCCTGATAGGCCGGCACGCCGGGCGCCAGCCAGACATAATTGTCTTCGCTCCATTGAACGGGATTGCCGGCCGCGTCGTGGATCAGCCAGTCACGTGCGTTTGGATTCGAGGCGTCGGTGTGCGCGAAGAACAGGTGATTCGGATTTGTCGGCGGCAGGTGCGCGGCGCTCTGCCAGCAGGTGTGCGTGTTGATGTAGGCGTGGAACTCGATGCCATTGGCATGCGCGGCATTGATGGCATAGGCCAGCGGATCCCAGCCGGGATTGCTGCCGCCGATCAGCGGCGACCAGACCTCGTACGGCGACGGGTAAAGCACGTCGGCCTGCCCGCGAATCTGGAACAGCACCGCGTTGAAGTGATGCGCCGCGAGCGTCTGCATGATGTTGTTGATCGTGGCCTGGCAGGTGGCCGGGTTGGTGTTGGGCCACTCGAAGCGCGACACCCACATCGCGCGGAACTCAGGATTCTGTGCGCGCGCGGCTTCAAGCGATATCGTGCAAGTCGTGGGAATCAGCAGAATCCAGCAGACGCGTTGATGAACCATCCTCAACCCCTTTTAAGACGGCCAGGACGCCCGATATTTAACCGCCAAGACGCCAAGAACGCCAAGCTCAGAACCCCTCCCGCTAGGGAGGGGTGATCTGCGCACGCATTCAGCGCCCGGGTGTCACCCCCCACTCGCGTGGGGGGTTCTGATCGTCAACTTGGCGCTCTTGGCGTCTTGGCGGTTCCCGATTGGCGGTTGCCAGCACGGCCGCTACGGGCCAGTGATCGTCTGCGCGAAGACCGCGTAATCCGCCAGGTCGGCGTCGCCGTCGTGGTCGATGTCAAAGGTCGCGCATGCTGTCGTCAGCGGCGCCTGGTGGAAACAGCGCTGCAAGCAGGCGATGTCGATCAGGTCGATCCGGCCGTTCGAGTCGCAGTCGCCCGGAATCGGCGGGAACTCGAATTTCATCATGAAGCTGTAGACCACGTCATTCCCGCTGTCGCAGCCGAGGCCGTTGCTGATGCGCACCACGGAATCCGGGTTGGAAAACGTTTCCAGTGGCGGTACCGGCGGACTGGCCACCAGCTCATTGGACGTGAGCCGCAGCAAACTATTCAGGTTGGCCGCGCTGGCGTACCCCCATTGCAATTTCAGGCTCTTGGTGCCGCTAAACGCGGTCTCATTCGTGACCGCCGACCGGTCGGGAGTCGGGGCCAGGCCCACGCTGGTGCCGGCCACGCTGGGATAGTTGAAACGCGCGTGCCGCGCACGAATGATCTCGCCGTTGGTCGGCAGCGTCTCGAGCGTCCCATCCGCACCCGGTGCGACGATGATTTGCCCGGCGGAAGTGGGGCTGCCGACGGGCCGCACCTGCACGTCCGAGGCCGCGGCGACCGTGTCGGCCGTGGTGTTGCCGCTTTCGACCACGTAGTCCGCCACTTCGTAGCTCTCAAAATCATCAATCAGGCAATCCATGCCCGGTCCGAAATAGTTCTTCACCTTCACGTCATCGATGTAGACGGTGAACGGACCCGTCGTCGGTTCCATGTCGTCGATGCGGAAATACAGCCCCTCCCAAACGGCATTGGTGTAATTCGGCGGCGCGTTCAGATCGAGCACGCCATTTCCGCTGAACGCCACCACGCCATCGGTGCAGGGGTTGTAGGTCACTTCATGCCAACCTGGCGAGGGCACAATGCGCCGGCCCACGGGCACGCCGAAACCGGTGGTCCCGGTGGCGCCGATGAACTCCAGCGTGTAATTGGTGATGTTGGGATCGAAGCCAGTTCCGTTGGCCCCGCAGCCCAGAGCGTGATCCTGCGCGTCGGTTTCACGAACCGCCATGCAGATCTTCAGCGGACCGTTGCCCGCCAGGCGCACCGGCACCGGAACGGAATAGTCGCTCACATCCGTGCCGACGCGCTGCCGCGCCACCAGCGTGATGCCATTGGCCAGGGTACTGGTGGGAACCGAAACGGTCGTAGCGCCGTTGGGATTGGTCGAACCGATCACGGTATCGGGTCCGCCGTTACTGCCCAACGTGAGCACCTCGACCAGATTGGCCGACGGGGATACCGATGTGACCATGACGCTGGTATCGCCCGGCCGGGGCGGGTTCGGCTGCGTCACGATTACCGGCGGATCAAGCACTGGCGCTT
Organism: Phycisphaerae bacterium; assembly: GCA_036505095.1. Taxonomy (GTDB): domain Bacteria; phylum Planctomycetota; class Phycisphaerae; order UBA1845; family UBA1845; genus DASXUA01. The sequence continues at coordinate 3,286 of DASXUA010000529.1, read as the reverse complement.
CGAACACGATGTCATCGAAAAACAGCAGCATCACGTTGGCATTGACCGCCGCATTGGTGGGATCGTTCGTCAGCACCAGATGCTCGAGCGTGCCGCGGTTGTTTGGCATGGCGCTCAGCATGCCGTTGCCGGTGAAGCTGAACACGTTGCCGGACGACTGCAGGGCCGGGAGGTTGAACGCGTATTGCCGATAGACGCCATCGGTCGGCACGGTCAGCAATCCTTTCGGAGTGGTGCGCAGAACATCGTCGCCCGCCGAGGCGGTCTGCATCTCACCGTCCGGTCCGGCGCTGACGCACGCAATGTGTGACGCGGCCACCATCGTGCCTGCCGGCACGAGTTGCACGTCGTCGCTGCCCGCCATGACGGTCGTGTCGCACGTCAGGTTGGTGCCTGCGAGGAGTTCCACGAACTTGTTGCTCAGCCCCACCCATTCGATGTCCCCGCTGACACCGCCGTCCTGACCCTGCGGCGTACCCTGGCCCGTCTCGCGCACGCCCAGGCCCAGGAATAAGTGGCCGCTATTAACGGTCGAATTGAAGGCGAAGCTGGTGTACGCCTGCGCCGCCAGCCAGAAGCGCACCTGCCCGCCCAAGTGTAGCGCCGGGTTGGGATAGTACTGCGTGTTGTTCGTGGTCAAGCGCACCCAGGATGTGTGGTCGGACGCACTTTGCCATCCCCAGAAGGAGCTGATCGACTGGCTGCCGCTGTGCACCAGACCGAACGGTCCTTGCGCGCTGTTCGTCAGATAGGTGCCGTTGTTGCTGGAGCCCGGCGTAATTCCGATCGTGCTGGGCGAAAACCCCGGATCACGAAAGACCACTTCGGCAATGAAGAGGCTGCCGGGCGGATACACCTCCTCGACGTCGGTGACCAGATGAACAAACTGTGCCCGCGCGGACGTGCTGACGGAAACCGCGATGACCGCGAACGCGACGAGTGCCTGGTAAAAGCGCTTCAGCGACATGGTTGAACCCTCCTATTGGTTCGGCCGTTCTGGGGCCTGGTGAGATGATAACCGATTCGGGTGGCGATCAAAAGCTTCGGGACTGCGCTTCGCTTGGTGGCGCAGCCGTTCTCGGTTGCACCACCAAGCCAATCGCAGTCCCATAGCAATACTGCAGCACGACGGACCGCCGTGTTGGCGTTCCCGACCTGTTACGCGGTGCGCCGCTTACGCAGCGCCAGAATCGCCGGCACCGCCAGGAGCAGCAGACTGCCCGGTTCCGGAACGGCCAGGCCCCTCAGCCAGAAAGTAATCGTGCTGTTCATATCGAATTGAACGGTCGGATTGGGCTGATTTGGAGTATTAAACGTGGTCAGCCGCACCCAGCGGCTCGGATCATTGTCTATGAACTGGAAGTCAGAGCGGTAGGAATGGACACCATTGTGTGCTACCGTGTCATCCACGACCGAAAGATTAGGCATCAACTGCAGGTTTGCTGAGGTCGATCCTGAGAAGCGCGGTTCCTGGAAGGTGACCTCGGCCGGCGGATTGAACGCCTCCCAGTCCTGAACCACGACATCCGTCGGCGGGGGCGGCCCGGCCGGATCGATGTTGTCGACCAAGTCGTCGATCCAGATTGAGACCGGCGAGTTGCCGATCATGCCGCCGTTGCTTTTGTACCGGATATGCTCCAGCACGCCCTTCCCGGTCGTGCTTTCCAGAATCCCGTTCCCCGTGAAAGCGGTGATGGGGTCGGTGGCCAGATGGAAAGTGAACTGTTGCCAGGTTCCATCGAGCGTGAGCGTCTGGCCATCGAGGTTCACCCACTCGATCGGACCAGACGTACCGCCATTGCCGCCGATGTCTTGGGCGCTGTTCGTTTCGCGCAAGCCGATGGAAATGCTCATCGTGTCCACGGCGCGCGCCGTGACCGCAATGGCCAGCACGACGCCCAAGCCAGCCCAACCTTTGACGAGAGAGTTCATGGTTTCTCCTCCTGAACGCCGCGCGGGAACTCCGCGACGACAGTTCAAATGCCACACGAGCAGAACGCCAGCCCGCACCGCGGCGCAAGCCCGTGCGGCCGGACATCCCAACTGCTCTCTCTCATCCCTTGGAAAACGGCTACGTGCGAAAGGCGCTTCTTATCCGGCTCTTCGTCACCGCATCATAGCAAAACAGCCGGTTCAGTTGCAAGGCACTTCGGCAAATTTTCCGGCACTCAGGGCGGAGGCGGAGGCGGCTTCCGCCCCGCTCATGGGCACTCTGGCGCCGGATTCGCCGGAAAGGCGTGCGCCCAAGCGTCCTTCGGTCCGGAAAAAGCTGCCGCGTGCATGTCAAAATAGACAAGATTCGTCGTCCGGTCCTTGCCGTGGTACGGGTTCCGCGGAAGCGGAGTCTGCGAAAGACCATTGTTGCCCAGTTGCCAGCTGCCCACGACCACAGTTTGCACATTGCCAGGCGAGATCAGTACCGTCCAAACATCGCGCCACGCATCGCCGATCATCCATTCGTCAGATTGGCGTTTGATGGTCTCAATTCGCTTCGGCGGCACGCACGTGGTGTTCAGGTTCGGAGGGCATGGGTCCTGCGATGCGGCCTGATAGCAGCTTTCCCAGCCCGTCCACGTGGTCCCGATGTTCACCCAGCCGAAATAGAACTTGGGTTCGGTGTTCACCCACGAATTAATCAGGTAGTTATAAGGCCGCATGTACGAGGGATTAACGCCTTCGCCCGGCACGGCATAGCCGGGGATGAAGCGCTCGTCCGGGATGCGGAACTTCGCCGTCGGGCATGTGGCGACCCGATCGACGTAATCGAGGTAGTCGTCCGTCTTTGAGAAATACGGGGCCAAGCGGTACAGCAGAAACCACGGCAATTCCGTGGTGGGATTCATCGGTCCCCAGGCGTCGTTCGGGTCATTGGAGGCGGTCGCGCGGAAGATCGGCGGATGGAGCGGTCCCGGAAGCGTCCCGTTATGCGCCTGTAGGTAGTAGCTGACTCCCTGCCCCATCGAGCGCAGGTTCGCCAGACAAACGGTGGTACGCGCCTGCTCGCGGGCCGCTTTGAGGCTGGGCAGCAGGATGGCGATGAGCAGCGCGATGATGGCCACGACGACGAGCAGCTCAATCAGCGTGAATGCGCGATTGCGATTTGGATCGGTGATACGACTTCTCATGATTTGCCACTCCAACGACGGGATGCACCTGTCCGGCTAGCAGTGTACCCCATCTCGGCCGCGGGGTTCTGCTGGACGCGGGCAATTCGGGTTCCAGCATACCGTGCGGCAGCGCAGCGGGCAAGCGCAAACCGGTCGTGTGCCGCGCAGTGCGACGGGCT
>DASXUA010000528.1:0-6054 GCA_036505095.1 Phycisphaerae bacterium | reverse complement strand
TTCTCTGCGTCCTCAGCGTCTCAGCGGTCAAATCTACTCCACATCGAGCGACAGTAGGAAATCCTGGACTGCCGCGCGCTTCTGATCCTCGACCTTGCGCGCCTCGGCCAGCGCGGCACGCGCTTCCTCGATCTGCGTCTCGAGCGTGTCGAACTTCTTGATCTGCCGTCCGTAGGCGTCCGAGCTGCTCTGCAGGGTCTTGAGATTCTCGCGCACGCGGGCTTGCTCCTGCACGGCCTCGTTGACCTGCTTTTCTAACTCAGCGCGGCGCCGGCTGGCTTCGTCGGCTTCGGTGCGCAGCGCGACCACGCGCTCCAGCGCGGTCTTGACCGCTTTGGATATCACGCGGCTGGACAGGAAGAAGCGGATGTTATCGAGGCCCATGTCCACCAGCCCGACCGATTGATCGGTGATCCGCTCCAACTGCACCGGGTAATCGACGGTTTTGCCCGCCGGCACAGGCAGCTTGAAGCGCAGCAGATTCTGCGCGCGCTCGAACGGCTCCTTCGGCTGCACCAACTTCCAATCATCGCTGAAGGCCTGCTCGATCAGCAGCGTGCGCCCGCGGCTGTCCTTGTTCTTGGCATGGTAGGTACGCTCGTCAACAAACTTGTGCCGGTGCCACAATGTGCCCTTGGCGATCCGCAGGCTGACCAGCTCGTCCGGGTGGGACTTCTGCTCGGTCATGACTTCCATCTCCAGGTCGAGAGCATAGGCGATCAGACGCTTCTCGTCGGGCGCTAGGTCGGGCAGCTTGGCGTCGCCGGCGTAAACGTTGCTGTCGAATAGCGTGATCGGGCCCTGCATCAAATGCAGCCCGGTCGTGTTCTTCAGCGACAGGCCGTTGAGCGGGTGCTTCGGGTGGGTGTTCGGATTGAAAATGCTGAGCTTTTCGCCATCGATGGGATCGTTGACGATCGGCAACATAGCGGATTGACGACGAGCAATCGTAACGGGTGTTTTGATCACATATTCGAAAAGCTCGCCAGCTTCCTGTGCGGTGGCTACGGATCCCACGCCGGTATTCTGAAGCGCGATGTCATCGCGCACCGCTGCAGCATCAACCTCAACGGACGCGAAGGGACTTGCTGCCGGTACCCGCCGGGGACGACCTTCCGCGGGTGCGGCAGGCGCAAGACCCTTCGCTCGGAGCTGTCCGGCAGCCGCCTGTTCTCTCATCGCGAACGCGCCTTCCATCTCAGGCGGTCGCAGCGATGCGTACAGCTCAAGCTCGACCTTTGGGCGCGGGACGTAGATCGGCGTGTACAGATCCATGATGAATGAAATCGGACGGCCGGAGATGAGCGACAGGCGCACGTCCTTCCAATCTTCTTCGGTGGCGTTCTCGACCGTCGCCCAGCCTTGCAGGAACGGCTTGCCGTCGGCCCCGAGCACCAGGCGGTAGCTCGTTTTCCAGATGGGCGCTTCCAGCAGATACGACGCGCGCACGTGCCGCGTGCCCGCACCGTCGAAGTGCAGGATCACGCTCTTCTTGTCGGCGTCGTGCCGCGTGGCGAGCGTCTCCAGCGCCTTGCGCAGCTCGGCATTCACTTTGTCATTCGTAATCTTGATACCGGCCAACTCGCTGACGCGAAGCTGCTGAATGCCGGTCTCGGTGAGCAGGTTCAGCACGTCGAACTCGATGACCGTCTGGTCCTGCTGGATCTTCTGCCTTTCGACGCCCAGGATGACGCCGCGCATGGCCCGCGGACCGCTGACCTCGACCGGCTCGCCGCGAAGCTGATCGAGAAGCTGCCCCAGCGTCGGCTTGCCGGTGATATCGACGCCGAAGCTCTTGAGCGCTTTCTCGATCGGATCCTGCGAGGCGTAGCTGACCGCGCCGACCGTGCCCTTGTCGAAATCCTGAACGACCAGCGACTTGAGGATGTCATTGATCTGATCCGTGCGGAACTTCAACTCGGCCGTCGCGTGGTTCTGAACCGTCGCGTCAGCCTCGAAATACCCCACGCCGCTGGAGAACAACGCCACGCGGGCGAGCTTCAAATCGGCCATGCCGGGCTGTTCGTCGGCGACACAAACCGTGCTCAGCCATAGAATTAGGAACGATCCGGCCATCGCTTGGTAAGGCTTCATGCGTCTTCTCCGGTAAAGGTTCTGGCCCGCCGCAGGCTGTCATCCCACCAGCCCGCCCACCTGTTAGACGCCGCTGCCGCTCGCGGGTTTCGGCGGACCACTATCATACGTCCAGGTTCACGGTTTACACGCGTTCGCCGCAGGGTGGCAGTCCGCAGCCCCGTTCACGGGGCTTGCCGCCGCAGGCGGCGTCAGGCCAGCCCTTTGTAGGGCTGGTTAGCAGGCCAAGCCCCGAATCCCTCAGCCCGTTTTAACGGGCTTGCGCGTTGGCTTAAGCCCTCAGCATCCGAGCGTAAGCCCGTTGAAACGGGCTACGAGAATCTACGCGTCGCGCCTTCACCAGCCGTAGAACGGCTGGCCTGCAGCCCGCTGCGCGGGAAAGCCCTGTGAACAGGGCTGGTTGGGAAAGCCCTCTGATTTTGTCACGGACTCCCAGCCGCGACTAGCGTATCCGGCGGCTTGACATCGGCCGCGGCGGCGGTACAGTGCCATGTTCTCGATTTGGATGCTTTCAGGGTTGTGAGTGAGCAGGTTATGCCGGTAGGACGCAATAATCCCAGTTACGTCGCCAAACGCGGCGCCGTCAATCAAAAATGGTTCCACGTGGATGCCGCGGGGCAGACCGTCGGGCGGCTGGCTTCGCGTCTGGCCACGGTCCTGATGGGCAAGCACCGCCCGACCTATACGCCGCACGTGGATACCGGGGACTTCGTGGTGGTCACCAACGTCGAGAAGATCCGTCTCACCGGCCGCAAGCTCGATGAGATCACTTACGACCGCTACACCTACTATCCCGGCGGTTTCAAGTCGGTAACGGCCCGCCAGATGATGGCCACCTATCCCGACCGTGTGCTGCGCTTCGCGGTGCGGCGCATGCTGCCCAAGAATGCCCTGGGGCGCAAGATGCTCAAGAAACTGAAGATCTATCGCGGCGAAGACCATCCGCACAGCGCGCAGCGTCCCGAGGCGTTGCAGGCCACTTACCACGCGTGAAGGCGCAGTTCTGAAGAGTGACAAAAATGCCTGAAGCAGCCGAACCGACCGCCAACAAGACCCCGACACCCGAGTCTCCCGCGCCCGCGGAGCGCTCGTCGCTCGGTCCGCCGAAAGACTTGCCGGCCGGACAGTCATACTACCTGGGCACCGGCCGCCGCAAGACGGCCGTGGCGCGCGTCCGCGTTCGGCCGGGCAAGGGCGAGTTCCGCGTGAACGGCCGGCCGTTCGCGGAGTTCTTTCACATCGAGAAAGACCGGCGCGCGGTGGGCCGCGTGCTCGACCTCACCGACACGCGGCAGCGGGTCGACGTGTTCGTGAACATCTTCGGCGGCGGAACAACCGGCCAGGCCGGCGCCATCGTGTTGGGTCTGGCCCGCGCTTTGCACAAATCGAACCCGGCCTTCGAGCCGGTGCTGCGCGACAGCGGCTTTCTGACGCGCGACAGCCGCAAGGTCGAGCGCAAGAAATACGGCCAGGCCGGCGCGCGCCGCCGCTTCCAGTTCTCGAAGCGTTAACCGGCACGACGGGAGGGCGAGCCTTCCGGCGGGGTGTTTTGGACTCAGAGAACCTGCGAATCAGAGAGACTTCTTAACTACTTGATCTCAGAATCTCAGTCTCTCTGAGTCCTACGCAGCGCGATCCACGCTCCGAGCAACAGCGCGCCGGCGCACGCGGGCTCCGGCACAGCCGTCACGGCATCAATCTCGATCGGCGGGGCGTTCACATTGGGATTGCCATCGTCCGGAACCGAAATGCGCACGAACTGGGCCTCCGCCAATCCGGCCTGCGCCAGGTCAAGCGGCGCGCCGCCGCCCGATCCGTCATAGGCGGCCACAAGCTGCGTGTAGGTCAGGCCCGAGAGCCCGTTCAGCCGCAGCGCCGGATTCACCGGACGGGTGAAGTCGCTGAGAATCTGGCCTGGCTGCCCATCGTACGGCCCGCTGTCGAGATAACCGAGCGTGGGATACAACCCGTCGGCCAGTGCGCCGATCACCGTGTGGAACGTAAGGCCGTCCTGACTAACCTCGACCTCACCGCCATCGGCGCCGAACAAAGCGGCCGGATTGCCCGTCGTTCCCTGAGGATAGTCGACGTCGATGAAGCCGGCGTTCCCGAAGATCAGCAGATCAACACCGTAGGGATGACTGGCATCGTCAGTGGCCGGCTGATCCAGGCGTAATGTCAGATGCCCGCCCTCGCCGATGCTGACGATCTCGCTCGGTAAAAAGGGCGGATTAAAGGGCGAGACCACCCCCGGATATACGCCCTCACCGGTGAAGCGCTCCGGCGGCCCGAGCGCTGCCTGGGGATTCATGTAGCTTCCACCAGACAGCGCCCCCGGATCGTACTCGATCACCTCCACCGCCCCAGTGAACCCCGCGACTTTCCCCCACGGAAGCACCGCTAGCAGCAGTCCAGCACACACGCACGTCTTTGACATGGGATCCGGCTCCTTCCGATCCGCCTCCGCGGATCATGGGTCGTCGTGCGTCGCCGCACGACGGCCCGGACAGGACACACCGATTCCCAGACGTAGGCAGAGCGCTGGCTTGCCAGTGTTTCGAGCGATGAACAGGTGATCGAAGACAGCCCGGCATGTGAACACCACCCTTCCCGCGCGGTGGGATTCGGTTCGTCACGCTGGCAGGTCTTCTGACTTCCGGGCTGCTCGCGAGCGACGCACTGGCTCGCGACCTTCCTTGCGACTCGGCCTTCTCATCCGCCCGCGGCGGACAATGGCAGCAGCGAGTCTTCGTTCCCGGTTACAGCGGCGGGGCCGTCCCGGATTTTCACCGGGTTCCCTATTCTGCGGCGAACCCCGAGTTCACCGCCACCAGCGGAACGCAGGTTAACACGCGCAGCCGTCGTCGTCAAGAAAAAAATCACAAGGTCCGCGGCTCGCGTCGGCGGTTGACTCAGAGTCGCTGAGAATCAGAGAAATCCAAAAGGGTTTCTCAGATGCTCTGCGCCGCTGAGTCATTTGCATATTACGTCCCCGGTCCTCACAATCGATGCCCCGGCCGCGCGCATTTCGTTCACGGCAGCTTCTATATCGCCGGGATGCAGGCCGATGCCGCGGCAGGCGTCTTCGATGATGGTAGTGCGGAAGCCAAGCGTCCGTGCATCGAGCGCACTGAATTTGACACAGTAGTCAGTTGTCAGTCCGGCGATGGAGATTTCCTCGATGCCGCGGTTACGCAGATACTCGCCTAGGCCGGTCGAACGGCGGTGACCGTTATCGAAAAAGCCGCTGTAGCTGTCGACCGTCGGATCAACCCCCTTGCGGAACACGGCCGCAAAGCGCTCCATCCGCAGCCCCGGCGCGAATGCGGCTCCGCGTGTGTTCTGCACGCAGTGTATCGGCCATAGGACTTGCGAAATACCGTACAGGTCGATGATGTCGCCTGGCTGCTTTCCGGGATGATTCGCTGCGAAGCTGCCGTGGTCGCGCGGATGCCAGTCCTGGGTGGCGACCACTAGATCGAATGCGTCCTGCAGCCGGTTGGCCGGATCGATCACTTCCGCGCCGCGCGGCACCGGCAGCGCGCCGCCCGGCAGAAAATCGTTCTGAATGTCCACGATCAGCAGCGCCTGCATGCGCACGCTCCTATGGGACGCGTTTGAGCCGCTCGGCCAGCAGCGGCGCCACCGATTCCACCTGTAGGAATTCGTCGCGCAGCGCCAAGGCACGCGGGTGGCTGTCGGTGCAGATGATTTGCGTGAAGAGTCTGGACTGCTTCAGATGATCCAGCGCGCCGTCGGGAAACAGACCATGCGTTGCAATGGCCGCCACGCGCGCCGCGCCCGCCGCCAGATAGGCGCGGGCCGCGCTTTGCAGCGAGCTGCCCGTGCGGATCATGTCATCGTAGATGACCACGCTCCGGCCGCGCACGTCGGCGCTGATGCCGGCGACCTCGGTGTGCTCGGCATCCAGCCGGCGCTTGAAGACGAACGAGGCATCCA
>DASXUA010000527.1:0-1517 GCA_036505095.1 Phycisphaerae bacterium | reverse complement strand
GGGCGGCCACCTCATCGTGCGCCGCCCGCACGAGCCGGACTTCGCTTGAATCGGCCTGCGCTTCTTCTCCCGCGAGACCCGCCGCGGGCGCTTCCAGAAAGCTGCCCGCGTGCTGGCGGGCAGCAAGCAGGGACTCCACCTGCCCGCGGAGTTCGACATTGCCGCCGCATGCCCGGTCGAGGAAGCCGCGCCGCGCTTCCTGCGCGCCAATCTCCAGAGCTTTCAAGAAGATGTCGTTAGCTTCGGCGTTCCAGGCGCCCATGGCCTCACCTCCGGGACCGTGCCCGTCAGAATTCAATGCGAGAATTCGCGCGACTTTGCACGCGAATAATTCCGAGGCCCACCCTCACCCCGGCCCTCTCCTCTCCCCGGCGAGTCTGCGACCTGGGAGGGAGAGGGAGATGCTCGCGCGGGGCTAGCGGTCGCTGATCTGCTGGTACAGCCAGGTGCGCGCCAGGGCCCACAGGCGATCGGCGGCCCGCCGTCCGATGCCGAGGACCTCGGCCGCCTCCTGGTGCTTGAGGCCCGCGAAGTAGCGCAGCTTGACCAGTTGGGCCGCTTGCGCGTCGTGCTTCTCCAACTCCTGCAGGGCCTCATCGAGCATCAGCAGTTCGTGACTTTGTCGCTCGTCAGCCACCTCGAGCTGCGCCAGATCGACCCGTTGCAAGTGCCCGCCTTGTTTTGGGCCAGCCTTCCGCCGGGCGCGCTCGACCAGGATTCGCCGCATGGCCTCCGCCGCGGCCGCAAAGAAATGCCCGCGGCTGTCCCAGCGTGAAACCTGCTCGGTGTCCACGAGCCGCAGGTACGCCTCGTGCACCAACGCCGTGCCCTGAAGTGTCTGACCGGGCTGCTCGGACGCCATCTTCTGCCTGGCCAGCTCCCGTAATTCTTTGTACACCAGAGGCAGGAGGCGCTCGGCGGCGCCCGCGTCGCCGCGCTCGATATCCGACAGAATACGAGTGACCTCACGCATGGGTTTGACCTGTTCCGGGGCTCCATTGTACCCGGCTTCCCCTTCGCCGAAATCCTGACATTCGCCTGAATAACAGGGCCCGGCCGGCCGTCACTGGATTGTGCGTGGCAAGTGCTGCTACACGGCGGGGTCGAACTCGATAAACCCCGCCGCTCGCCACGCCGGAAGGCTCGCTGGGCGGGCTAACGTGATGTCAATGGGAAGTGTCGATGTCATTGGTGACGATGCGGGTTGCGCTGAGCGTTCAGAACCGCGAGCGTCAGCGAGCGTTTCTGACAGTCGCATGCCATCGACGTCGATGACTTGCGGTCGCCGCAAATGGGAGAATCTGAAATGAACGCGGTACGTGGCATCCTGAATATCGGTCGTCTGGGTGTGATAGCTCCGCTGCTGGCGGGGTTGACGTTGACGTCTGCGGCGCGCGCGGATCACAAGTCGGATATCCGCCGTGCCGGACCGCAGATCCGCCGTGTCCTAGATTCGCCGCGGCGGGGCGGACACGTACGGGCGTCCGTCAATTTCGGATTGGCCCCGCGCGTCGAGC
>DASXUA010000526.1:0-8792 GCA_036505095.1 Phycisphaerae bacterium | reverse complement strand
CTGGATGGCCGATTATGTCCAGCCGCTGCTGGCGAATCACGGCGAAGCAGCGCGCGCATCGCTCCGCCGCAAGACCGCTAACCCGCGCGAACTGGTCGTCTCCACGCTCGCCAGCCAGTTGGACCGGGCGCGCGGTGCAGCCACGCGGTTGGATGCGGCACGCCTCGCCGACGCGGAAGAGAAGTTCGAAGCGGCGTCGAAACACATCGGGCGGATCGCGGAGCAGATCTGTTTGCCCATCAACGACGGCCTGCCGGAAATCGTCAGGGATCTGATCGGGCGCGCCGCGTCCGACGAATCCCGCGGAGGCCCCGCGGGCGAATGCCCTTTGCGGGATTTGGTGATCGAATCGATGGCGCGCGCCGTGCGCGCCGCGCGCGATGAGTTAATCGACTTGCATCGCACCCTGATGCGCACGCTTGAGGAACTCGCGACGACACTGAGCGCGGACGCCTGCGAGCCGATGGAAAGCGCCGAGCGCGTCTTGCAGCCGCTGCCCGCCGCATCCGAGAAGGACTTGGGGGAAATCCCAAACGTGCGTGCGTCGCGGCTGCTGGCGTGGTGCCCGCGGCTCGCATCCTGGTCGCTGCGGCGCCGCCTGCAGCGCGAGGCGTACTGGCCCGCCCACGCCGCGTTCTCTGACTACCGGCAAAAGCTGCGCGCCTGGACGCGTACGAACATGCAGAAAGTTGCCGGTGCGTTCGAATCCGCGGCCGGCCCCTACCGCGAGCGCCTCCGCCTCGAGCGCGGCGCCGCGCGCCCGAGTGTTGATCTGGAGCGCCTGCAGGCCGACCTACATCAGTTGCTCGCCCGGTCGTCGATAGAGCGCGGTGAGCTTCCGCGCGGCGATGGTGCCGAGGGGTCAAGGCGATGCGCAGCCCGCCGCGATTGAGCCAGGGAAAGGGCCGGTCCACGCGGACCCGCCGCGGCGGGGTCTCATCGAGTCGATTCATGGACTTGCTCCGTTGGGCGATTCGCCGCCACAGTTTTGACGTTAATGAGTTCCAGCCGGCTGAGTGCGGCGCGGATTTCCTCCACCTGGCTGTGCTCCGCGCCCAGCAGGGAGTTCAGCGTGGCCAACTCGGTTCGCACCCATTCCAACGCCTGCTGATGCAACTCCTGAATCGCCGCGTTGACCGCCTCCGACCAGTCCGCGGCCAGGCGCGACAGGTTCTTTTCCACTTCCCACGGAATCTTCTGGCGAAAGTGCCGATGGAAGAGCCGGGCAAGAATCCGCATCGGCAGCAGAAACCACAGCAAGTCGATCGGGATGTCGAAGACGTGGCTAATCGCGATCGGAGGCGCTGCCACGCTGACGCGCTGCGGCTCCCAACTCAGAGGCGATAACGCGATTCCCAACGCCGCGTCCATGTTGCGGCTGAGCCGGTCGCGAAAGGCCTCGACCAGCCGCGCGAAGCGCAGTTCGGCCTCCTCGACTTGTTTCTGAGCCAGCGGGCCCGCGGACTCGGACAGCTCGACGAGTTCGCGCGTCAACTGTGCGCGCAGCCACTGTTCGAAGCGTTCACCGCTGCGTGGCGAGGTTGCCGCGCCAAGCGGGCATTTCTTCCGCGGCGCGGCGCATGAGCAACTCGGTCAGGCCCGCGCGCCGCGGGCTGAAGTGCGCTTCGAATGCCGAGCGCGTGGCGCCGCTCAGGCGCTGCGCCGTGAGCGACAGCTCGTCACGGATGACGGCCTCGCGGACGGATTCGTTGAGCACGGCTGCTTTCAGCGCGGCGCGCTGCTGCTCGGTGCGCTCGGCGGCGCGCAGCGAAACGGTCAGGTACTCGCGGCCGGCCCGCGCCAAGCTGGCGAGCTTGTGGCGTAGCGCGCGGGCGCGTTCGGCCTCGATCCGCTGCGCAATCGGCACCAGCAGCTCGCGCCAGAGTTGGCCCTTCCAGCGCTGCGTCTGTTGCCGGGTCGAGAACGGCAGAATCCGTGTCGCGCCATCGAACCCCTCGCGCGCCAGTCCCGCGCGAACGAACGCCTCGACCTCGGCCCGCTGATGCTCCCTGAGCAGGTCCACCTTGCTGAGGATGATGGCCACGCGCGGCGCGTGCCGCCGCACCTCGATGAGCAGCTTGCGGTCCTCGTCGGCCAACGGACGATCGGCGCTGATCACCAGCAGCGCCACGGCCACGTGCGGCAGCCAAACCTGCGTGCTCTGCGTGTTGTAGGCCAGGATGCTGCCCAAGCCGGGGGTATCCACCAGCCGAAGGCCAATCAGCTCCGCTAGCGCCGGCGTCTGCACGTCCACGAAGATGACGCCGCGCCGGTTGCCCGGGTTGCCGGCCTCAGCGACGAAATCGGCGATGCGCTGCACTGCGATCGGCTCGACGCGGCCGTCTTCGTACGTCGCGCGCGCCTCGGTTTGCGGCCCGCCGGAGAGGCGCGTGACGACGGTCGTCACGGGGAGGACGCCGACGGGCAGCAACTCCGCGCCGACCAGCGTGTTCAACAGCGAGCTTTTCCCCGCCTTGAATTGACCGAGAACGGCCACATCCAGCGGCGCGTCCTGTTCGATAAGTTCGCGGCACGAGGCCAGCGCGGAGTCGAGGCTGTGGAGGCTGAAGCACTCCACGATCCGGCCCAGCACTCCTACCTGCGCGACGACCGAATCCGATCGCCGATGCGGTCCAGTTGTCGACATATCCAAGATGGGCGGGTTTTCGGGATTCACGCATGCGTGCTCCCTTTTCGCGGTTGTCAGCAGAATTAGCCGCTCGGCGTACCCATTCTTATTCCATGCGTCCGGTGCGCAGCGTCGCGCTGAGCGCATCGCGCTGCTCTGGGCGCAACTCCGTTTGGTCCAGCGCGTCGGCCGCCGCGTCGACGTCGTAGGCGACGCGTCCCAGTGTGATGTGCCCGTCCTGCCAAACAGCGTAGGCCGCCCGCGGGTCGCCATCGAGCGGCTGGCCGACCGAGCCGGGATTGACGATGGTCAGATGCCCGCATGGCCGGACAAACGGCAGGTGCGTGTGCCCCAACACCAGCAAGTCGGCCTCCACGCCGCAGACGAGTTCCTTGACGCGCCGCGGCGGCAGGTTCGGGACGAATTCGTAGTCGAACAATGGACCGTGCGGAGTCCCGTGATACAGCGCCATCCGCACGCCGCCGATCTCCCAGATCAGGTGCAGCGGCAGGCGCGCCAGCCAGGTGCGCTGCCCGGCGTCAAGCTGCGCGCGCGTCCAATCGCGCATCGCCAGTGCCAGGCTTTGCTTGGCGGCACTGGCACGCGGGTCCGCCACGTAGGCCACCGCGTGATCGTGGTTGCCGCGAACGCTGATGGCGCCGCGTTTCTGCAGCCGCGCAATCACCGCGCGCGGATCGGGGCCGTAGTTGACCGCGTCTCCCGCAAAAAGCAGGTGATCGACCGTGCCGGCATCGCCGAGGACGGCGTCGAAGGCCCACGGATTGGCGTGGATGTCGGATAGCATCAGGATGCGCATGGCGGTCACGCTCGGTTCGTTTGGTCGTCCGGGATAGGGGGTTGTCCCGGATCGCCGCCGGCTTTCGGTCGGGGCTGCCCGCGGCAGTAGCGGTCCCACAGCTCGCTGGCCAGTCGGTGCGCTGGATCGCCGATCAGCACCTGCGCCAACAGCTCGCGCGCCTCTTCCGCGCGCTGCAGGCGGAACAGCGCCCACGCCCGATGCACGCGAAACGCGGGCTCCCACGGGTTCAGCCATGCCGCCCGGCGGAATTGCGACTCGGCCAGATCGAAGGCCTCGCGTTCCAGAAAGTACATGCCGAGCTGGTCGCGGTCGTAGCCCAGGTGGCGGCAGGGCCGCAGCAGCTCTTCGCGCAGAAGCTGCGGATCGCGTTTTTGACGGCCACGTTTTGCTCGTGCACGGGCCATGTGCCGCTCGCGCGTCTTCATACGGGAGGGTTGGCGGTGTATTTGATCACGCGGACCTTCTCCAGTGTCACCAATCCTTCGCTGACCATCTGGTCGATGTGCGGCAGCAGCGTGTTGATCTTCTCTTCGCTGTCGACGATCTCGATGATCATCGGCAGGTCCTCGGATAGCCGCAGGACCTTGACCGTGTGCAGCCGGCTGTGCGCCCCGAACCCCATCGGGCCGCGCAGGACCGTCGCGCCCGCCAGATGTAGTTCGCGGGCCTTCAGCACGATCGCCTCGTACACCGGCTTGCCGTGCCATTTGTCGCTCTCGCCCACGAAGATGCGCAGCAGCAGCGCTTCGCCTTCCAGTTTCATCCGTTACACTCCGATCCAGCGCTCCTACACGCGAAGACGCTCGCTCACGCGCGCGGTTCTGAACGTTACACTCCCACCCAGCGTTCCGCGATTCGATAACCGGCCAACACGGCCAGGAAACCCAGCGTGATGCTCAGGAGCATGTTCATCATGGCCCGTAAGCCCTGGCCCTCGTTGGCCATCGAAAAGGTCTCCCAACCGAACGAAGAGAACGTAGTGAAGCCGCCCAGCACGCCCACCGTCAGGCCGACGCGATACTCCATGCGGATCGGGATGCGCTCCGCGAAGACCATGTTGAGCACGCCGATAACGAAGCAGCCCATCACGTTCACCGCCAGCGTCCCGACCGGGAACGTACCTTTCGTGAGCGCCTGTCCCCAACCTTGCACGAGGTAGCGCAGCAGCGAGCCCACGGCCCCACCAGCCATCACGAGCGTGAACTTATTGAGCAAGACGTCTTTGACCATGTCCCGGACTCACTCCGTTCAATGAACAATCAACACGGCACACGGCGCGTGGTCCACGATCCGGTCGGTCGTCGAACCGATCAGCCAGTGCTTCACCGGGCTCCGTCCGCGCCGTCCCAGCACGATCAGATCGTAATTGTCGTCGTCGGCGATGCGCGTGAGCAGTTCGGCCGCGTGGCCAATCTGCTTGCGGAACGTGCAGTTTATGCCCGCCTGCTTGGCTTGCTGCTTGCCCCAAGTCATGGACTTGGCCAGCGGGCCGTCGGCCTCGCGCAACGCTTCATCGACCTCGCCCTCCAGCTCGGCCGCTTCCGGTGCGCGCACCGCCGTCAGCGCCAGCATTTCGCCGCCGCTTTCGCGGGCAAGGGCGAGCGCGGCCGCGAGGGCTTCGAGGGCTCGGAACCGTCGAATCCGACCAGAATCCGTTTGTACATATCAGGAAGCTCCTACAGCCGCGGGTCGGCGATCGGGAGCAGCGTTCTGCTGCGCCTCGCGCTGCGGCAGGTGGTGGTGCGGCAGGAAGAACTGGTTGGCGATCCACGTGGGCACGACGGCGCTGGCGATGACGGCGGCGACGAGCAGCGAATACTGCGCCGGCGTGATGATGTTGTGCGACAGCCCGTACAGAGCCGAGATGGTGCCGAACGTCAGTCCGGTGGACATTAGCAGTGTGGTGTACATCGCGTCGCCGCGCGGGTACCGGAAGCCGCGACAGGCCGGGAAAACGCCGACGAATTTCGTCGCCATCTTCGTAAGCAGCAGAACCATAAACGCCCCGAAGCCGGCCGCCAGCGCCGGCAACTGAACCAGCGACCCGGCGCGGATAAAGTAAAACGGCGTGAGCAGGCCGAACGTGAGCGTCCGCAACCGACGCACCAGCGCGTGATCGCGCCCCACCGTCCCGGCCAGGATCATGCCGATCAGATACGCCGGCAGCACCGCCTCCGAGCCCGCCCAAACTGCCAGGCCGCCCATACCAAACAAAGCGAAAAGCAGGTACTTGGCTTCCATTTCGCTGGTTCGCCCGCCATAACGGCGGAAGAATGGACCAGTGAGCTTGAGGAGCACGAACATCGCTGCGATGAGCGCCCCAGCGAACAGCAGCGTCTTGAATGTGAACGGCGCGAAGAGCAACCCCAGCGCGATGACTGTGCCCAGGTCAGTGATGAAGCACGCGGCGAGGATCATCTTGCCGAACTGCGTGCCGTTCAGGCCGAGTTCCAGCATGACGGCGTAGACGACCGCCACCGAAGTCGTTGACATCGCCACGCCCGCCAGCCAGGACGCTTGACCATCCCAGCCGAGCAGGAAGCGCGCGGCACCGGCCGCGCCGAGAAACGGCGCTGCGAAGGACGCCAGACCGATGACGGTCGCCTGACGCCAGCTCTTGCGGAAGGACTTGGGATCGAGCTCCGCGCCGGCCAGGAACGTCAGCACGATCGCGCCGACGCCCGCCATGAACTTGACCCAGCTCTCATTCGCGTCGAGCATCGTCGGACCGAGCGCCGCGCCGATGATGAGCTGCGCAACGGTCCCGACGACAATCTCGGTCAGGGCCACCGAGATACGCAGCCAAATCGACAGCAACGTGGCGAAGAGCGCCAGCCCCAGCCAGACGGCGGCCGAGAACCACACCTGTTCCATCGGTGATCTCCGTCGTTCGTTGGTAGGGGATTTCAGGGCAGCCCCCACCCGTCTCACCACAGGCGAGTCGCCGTGGCGACCTGGGTAGGAGTTATCAGCCCGGAGTGGGCGGTTATGGCGAACTCCATCGCCGGCAGCATTCTACGCAGTGCGGCGCCGCGCCGCAACATCACGGAATTCGGTGAATCGGTGCGCCGTACCGAGTACAATCCTTCGGGGATGCCGCTACATGACTGGACGCGAGTGCCGCCTGGGTTGTTTCACGACTTCCACCAGAGTTGGTCCATCCGAATTACGGACGCGCTCAACGCGGGGTGTTTGCCCAAAGGCGTTGCCGCGCTCGTCGAGCCGCGGATCGGACCGCGCGAATCGGACGTCTTGGCAATTGAGCGGAAGACCGGGTTCGGCATGGACGCGGCCCGGGAGGGCGGCGTGCTGACGCTCGAACGGCCCGTGACGCGGATCGTGCGTCAATCGAGCAAGGAGATCTACGCCGGGCGGGCCAATCGCATCGTCGTCCGGCACCACCTTGGGCGGATCATCGTCGTGATCGAGATCGTCTCGCCGGGGAACAAGGACAGCCGCGCCGCCCTGCGCGATCTTACCAAGCCGATGATCGAGTTCCTGCGCGGCGGCATCCACGTGCTGGTGATCGACCTGTTTCCTCCCGCGCCGCGCGATCCGTCCGGCATCCACAAAGCGATCTGGGACGAGATCGAGGAAGAGCCCTTCGTGTTCCCGAGCGATAAGGACCGCATCCCAGTTGCTGTTGGATTCTCAGCAAGGCTCCGTCACCGCAGTGAGTGCAGCGTGACGTTGACGCGGTGGTCGGTGACACGGTTCAGCGGATCAGAGCCCCGCCCGGAAAGGCGCGGCCCGCGCGGACCGCAGACTTTCCGCAACCAGAGCGTCCGCCCACGCAGCAGCGCGCCGGATCCCGGCCTTCCGGCCGGGGTTCTGACTCGCGTCACAGCGCCTTCAGGCGTTCCTGCTTGTCATGCGTCTGAAGGGCTTCGATCAGCTCGTCGAGTTCGCCCTGCCTGACGCGGTCGAGGGAATGGAGCGTGACGTTGATGCGGTAGTCGGTGATGCGGTTCTGGGGAAAGTTGCAGGTGCGGATGCGCTGCGAGCGGTCGCCGGAGCCGATCATCGTGCGGCGCGCGGCGTCGCGGGCACTCGTCTTCTGCTGCATCTCGTGGTCGTAGAGGCGTGTCATCAGCACGCGGCGGGCCTTCTGAACGAGAACCGTTGGCCCGGCCAGCCTGCGTTCAGCGTCGGGCGACGGCCGGGAACAAACCGGCGGCCATGAGACGCTCGCGGATTGCTAACGCCAAGGAGTCATTCATGGCGAGCACGTGGATGGTCGCCCGTCCGACCGCCGACTTGCCCACCAGACGGGCGCCGTCCCACATGAAATGCCGTGCCCAGGGTCCTTGCGCGGATTGAAGAGACGGCACATCCGGCGACTCTCCGGATCGAGGCCGGCGATGTTTGGACCTTTATGAACATTGCACGCGAAACATGAGAGTGCGAGATTATCAATCTCGGTCCGGCCGCCGTGCTGTTCGGCAATAATATGATCTATTTGAAACGGCCGCTGCGCGTAGGCGCGCGGCGCACAACAGTATTCGCACAGTCCGCCCGCGCGACGGACAACCTCGCGCTCAATCGCCTCGTTCAACAGGCTATTCCGCTTGTCGGGTCTGGCCCAGTACCAACCGCGCTTTCGCCTGCAGCAGCTCGAGAATGCCGCCCGCGAGCAGGTACTCGTCTAACTCCGCCTGCTGATCCGCTGTGAGAGTTCCACGTCGCGCCTTTAAGGCAAGCGCGTTCATGCGGTTGACGTCCTGCGGCGAGAAGCGCATCTTAAGAAACTGCCGCGCGACCGCGGGTGCCATGTCTGGTTCGTCCGGCTGGACGAGGCGCTCCCAGATACCGATTTGGGTCACGGTGCTCATTCTGCTCAATTCTACCGGAGTTAAATCGGTCGCGTCCACAGAAACCGCTTGGGACCGCGACTGCGGCCACTGAATCCGCAATTCGCAGTCCGCAATCAAAGCGCCTTCAGCCGCTCCTGCTTGTCGTGCGTCTGCAGAGCTTCGATCAATTCGTCCAGTTCGCCCTGCATGACGCGGTCGAGCGAGTGCAGCGTGACGTTGATGCGATGATCGGTGACGCGGTTCTGCGGGAAGTTGTAGGTGCGGATGCGCTGCGAGCGGTCGCCGGAGCCGATCATGATGCGCCGGGCGGCGTCGCGGGCGCTGGTCTTCTGCTGCATTTCGTGATCGTAGAGGCGCGTCATTAATACGCGGCGGGCGCGGGCGCGGTTCTTGTGCTGGCTTTTCTCGTCACGCATGTTGACCGTGATGCCGGTGGCCTTGTGGCACAGGCGCACGGCGCTGGAGACCTTGTTGACGTTCTGGCCGCCGGGTCCGCCGGCGCGCGACACGAACTCCTCGACGTCGGTGT
>DASXUA010000525.1:0-13573 GCA_036505095.1 Phycisphaerae bacterium | reverse complement strand
AGGGAGGATCTCGGGAAGCGTGCGTCGGGCGCGCGGTTGGGCGCATGCGATCAACACCCGCGGGCCTGAAATGCCGATAATACATCACAGCTATTGGGCGAGGGACAAAATCATGCTGGCAGCTCATCGGCTCACACTCGTAGCGTTCGTGACGCGACGTCGAATGGCGGCCCTCGCCGCAGCGCTGTGCCTCGGTGGAAGCCTCGCGCTCCCGGCGCGCGCCGCCGAGCGTGGGCCGGGCCGAACACCGCCCGCGCGACCGGCGCAACTCACCGTCGAACAGTATCAAGCCCTGCAAGAGATCTCGGCCGCGCCGGAGCACGCCAGCGCCCGGCAGGTTCCGGCCTCGTATAGTCAGCAGGCCTACAACACGCTGCAGGACCCCAGCAGCTACATCACCTATTTCGTCGTGGCCGGGACGGTCATCGGCCTGATCATCGGCGGCGGACCGTACTGAGCCGCGCCCCATTCGCACCCGACTATGAACGCGCGGTCTGTCTACGAGCGCATCCGAATTGTCGAGGGTGACATCACCACTCAGCGGGGCGACGCCATCGTCAACGCGGCGAACAGTGCCCTGCAGCGCGGCGGTGGCGTGGACGGGGCGATTCATCTTGCGGCCGGTCCGCAGCTTCAAGCCGAATGCAATGCGCTGGGCGGCTGCCCGACCGGCGAAGCGCGCATCACGCAAGCCTACGGTCTGCCCGCCAAGCACGTGATTCATGCCGTCGGACCGCGCTATCGAGACGGGCAGCACGGTGAGCCGGAGTTGCTGGCTTCCTGCTTTCGCGAAGCCATGCGCCTGGCGCGCGAGCATGCTTGCGAGACCATTGCATTTCCGGCCATCAGTTGCGGCGTCTATGGCTATCCCATGCAGGCGGCGGCCGATATCGCCGTCCGCACCGTCGCCGCGGAATTATCACGCGCTGATGTTCCGCGCGAGGTGCGCTTCGTGCTCTTTGGCGAGGCAGCGCACCGCACGTTCCTGGATGCATTCGAGCGGCTCGCGCGTTCAGAACCGCGACCGTAAGGGAGCGCTCGCCGACGCTCGCGGTTCAGAGTCGTGACCGAAGGGCGCACAATTGCCGCGCTATCAATCAATCCCGTACGCGCACCGGCAGAATCACCATCGGAACGCCATTCCATTGCAGGCGCTTCTGAATCGCGAACGCCGTCTGGTTGTGGAGGAAGCGCTGATACCAGCGATCCTGGCGGAAGAGCAATTGCCCGGTGAAAAAGACGCTGCGTGGAAATTCCGTGCGGATCAGCATGCATAGCCGCTCGGCCTCGTCGACCACCTCGGTGCCAATCGCCATGCGATAACCGGCCGGAAACCCGAGCCGCCGGGCCAATGCCACATATTTCTGCAGCGCCGCCTGCGTATCGGCGCGGAGGGCGTCGATGGCGTCATGACCCTTGAACGCACCGGAGTCGACTACGCCAACGCTCACAAACAGGAAACCGCCAAACAGGCCCGGGAACGCCCGCTGCACATTCAGCAGCGTGTGCACGCCGACACCGCTGTACCCGCCGACGAGCACGACGGCCGTCGGCTGGCTGGAACCCGGCGTCCCCGTCGCTGGCCGTGGACCCGCGAGGTGATCCGTCAGCGCCAAATCCGCGTTCAATTGCGCCAGCCGCCAGCCGACCGCCGTGTAGTGGCGCCGGATAAGAAAACACGGCACGATCAGGCTCCCCGTGGCCAGCAGCGTAATCCAGCCGCCCTCGCCGAGCTTCTCGACCAGCATGACGGTCAGGATCGAGATGCACAGAACGAACCCGGTCGCGTGAATCAGCAGACTCCGCTTCCAGAACGGATCCGACACGCGGTGGCGGATCATGAGGCGCGACATGCCGAATTCGGACAGGGAAAAGGTCAGGAACACGTTGATGCTGTACATCACCACCAACGTGTCGATGTGCCCGCCGGTGTAGAGCAGCATGACCAACGCCGCGGCGCCGATCAACACGATGCCGTTTTGAGTTGTGAGGCGGTCGGACAATGCCGCAAACCGCCGCGGCAGCCAATTGTCGATGGCCATGTTGGCCATCACGCGCGGACCATCGATAAAGCCGGTCTGCGCGGCCACCAGCAGCAGCACGGCTTCCGACGCCATCGTCACGTAGACGAATGCTTTGCCGATCGGCACGCCCGCGATGCGGATCGGTCCCGCTAACTGCTGCGCCAACACAGTGTTGAGCGTCTGACCCTCGACGGGTACGACGCGCGCCAGCATGTAGCACAGGAGCAGTCCCCCAGCCGTCAACGCCAGTGAGATTGCCATGTAGAGCATGGTGCGCTTGCCAGTTTCCACCCGCGGTTCGCGCAGAATGGCGACGCCGTTCGAGACGGCCTCGATACCCGTGTAGGTTCCGCCGCCCAGCGAGTAGGCGCGCACGAAAATCACGAACAGCCCCCACACGCCGAACTCCGCCGCGCCGGCACGCACACCGCTCCCGACCGAGTGCATCACCGCCCCGGCATCGGCCAGATGATAAAGGGCGCCGCCCAGGATGAGCACACAGTGCGTAGCGATGAACATCAGGAAGATGGGCGCGAGCAGCGTCACCGACTCCTTGACACCGCGCAGGTTCGTCACGATCAGCAGCGCGATTGCGGCATATTCGAGCCAGAGCTTGTACGGCTGCCAGGCGAGCGGCAGCAGACTGAACACGGCATTGCCGCCGCCCGCGATTGAAACCGTAATCGTTAGGACATAGTCGACCAGCAGCGCGCATCCGGACACCACGCCCGCCGAGTTTCCCAGAAGCTGCGTCGAAACCAGGTAACCGCCGCCGCCGGTAGGAAAATACTCAATGATCTTGCTATAGGCATATGAAATGATGAACACCGTCGCGGCCGTCGCGAGTACCAGAAAAGGCACCAGATACGCATGCCCGGCGAGTGCGCGATACGCCTCTTCGGGTCCGTAGGCCGATGACGACAATCCATCTGCGCCCAGCCCCACCCACGCCAGCAGCGCCACCAGCGATAGCTTGTGCCGGATGTGCGGATCGTGAATGTCTCGCGGCGGCCCGATCAACAAGCGGCGCATCCGCCCAAACCATTGTGGCGCGCGCGAAGCATGCGCAACAGCCACGTCGCGACGCGACTTGGGTCTGCCCATGTTGGCCTCGAAAGCCGTTAGCGAGAGGGGAGTCTTGGGAGGCTCTCCTCTTCGACGCCTGCGAGGTTAGCTGACGGGCTCGGGCCGAAGAGTTTGCCCGGCGCCTTGGCGGCGCTTCGCCCCACGGTTTGGGTCCCCCGCTCTCCGCCGCAGCGGAGATTCGGCGATTATTTGGCTACGAAGGAGATTGTAGTCGCCGGGATCGCCCGGGCAAGCCGCTACGGGACTCTGAGCGTATCTACCGTCGCGACAAGCAGTTGTATTCGATTATGGAAGCTAGATCACTCGATGTCCACATGCACCGGCTTGGCCGACGCGCGGTAATGCGCTTCGATCTGGTCCGCCGTCAGCCGGCCGTCGTACACCAGAATGCGATACCGGAACATGAGCACGTCATTGTGATGCCAGACGTATCCGCCCTGAACGTCGTTAGCGTGAACAAACTCGGCCAGGCCGAACGGATTGGCCGCCATGATGCCCGACTCGGTTATGAGCCAGTGCGTCGGGTGGCGGACGTTGAACGGGCAATCGAACAGCGCGATGCCAGCCGGCACACCATCGACCGATCCGCTGTAATCGCACCAGTTAGCCGGACTGCCCCAGCAGCCTTCCTGCCCGGTCTCGCCGTGCGCATTGCGCACCGATCCGCCGCCGATCACGCTCAGCGGGCGAGCCACACGCACCGCGCACATGCCTCCGTCGGGCGTGTCGCCAAACCTCGTGCTGCCTCCGATCGCCCCTTCCCCGCGGGCGAGGAGCGGGGTCAAGGGAGCGCCGAAGCGCACCGCTACGTCGATGATGCGCACGGGTCCCGGGGCCGAGTAGAAATGAAACACGCGCTGTTCGGTGAATTGCAAGCGCCCGTCCGCATCCAGCCAGTCGATCAGTGCACCCAGCCGCCCGAATACCGGTCCGCTGACGCACAGCCCAAAACGCCGATGCCGCTGGACGCCGTGGGCGCGCGCGTCGCTCCAATGATCGACGCCGTCGACGTCGGCCCAGCCCACCCAGCACGAGCGATGATTCCCCTCCACCAGGTGCTCGGCTACGGGACCCTCCGGTCCGGCGGAAGTCACGACCAGACCGCGCGGCGTGGCCAGCGCGTCAAGGTAGGGTCGTGAAAGTTCGCTGCCGAAGCGATAGGTCGCGATCGGCTCATCACGCTGCCGGATTTCGGCGCTGTCGGCGAACTCACGGACGACCACGCGTTGGCAGTCGGCGCTGGCACCGGCGCCGGACAGCCGATAGGTGCGGACCTCGTCGTCGGCCAGGGCGTCTTCCCACCAGCAGACATCGCCGCGCGAATCGACCTGAACGGGCTTGGCTTCCGAGGTGTCCAGGTTGAGCAGGCCGATCATGCGGCCGCGATCCAGCCGCTCGAGCGGTAACGGAATGGCCACCGGCGCCGCCGGCCGCCCGCCCTCTGGTGCGTGAATGGTAATCCGCATCATGTTGCTCTCCGCCTGTCGAGAATGAATGTGCGACCCGTCCCGGCGCGCCGCGACGACCCGTATCAGTTCATTCTAGCGGATGGACCCGGTGTCAAGCCAATACATTTCCGGAGCATATTACGACTTGCCCATGCGGCGTTGGTATTCGGTAAACACCGCATCCATAAGGGCGGCGTTGGCCGCAATCAGGCCCGCTTCGACCGCAAAAGCCCACAGATTCGCAGCCAGTGCCAGCAGCGCGGCCGTCACGTGAACGTAGCCCGGCACACCGCTTCCGGGCACGCGCAGGTACGCCGCGCCGGCGGCGACGGTCACGATCAGGGTGAAAACCGCCACCGCCACCGCCCGGCTGATGCGCTGCTTGGACCGGCGGATTCTCGCGTCAATCGCCCCATCGAGCTTACCCAGCGCCAGCGCCTGCCGCATCATCTTCCCCGTGGCGGTGAAGTAGGTAAACACCACCGCGTGTACCAGGCAAGTCAGAAGCGCGGCGAAGACGCCGAGCCCCACGTGCTGATACACGCCGCGCTCGCCGCGGGCGACGGCGCCCAGCAGCGCCGCGCCGACGAGCACAATCCCATCGGCCAGTGCCAGCCCCCAGAAAACGCGCAGCATGGTCCACACTCTACCACTCACCACTCCGCTTGTCGGCGAGGTCCGCCGCGCTAGAATAGGCATCATGGCCCGCAGGCTCACCCCCGAGGAAATCGCAGACGCCCGGGCTCACTACCAGCGCTACCTCGTCTCGCACGGAATCAAGTTCACGCAGCCGCGCCGCCGAATTCTGGACGCGGTGCTGGCGATGGATGGGCATTTCGAAGCCGAGCAGCTTCTCTACGAGTTGCGGCAGCGCGGCTTCCGCGTCGGCAAGGCCACGATTTATCGCACGCTACCGCTGCTGGTCGATTGTGGCCTGCTCAAGCAGGTGCGCTTCGATGTGAAGCAGGCCCATTACGAACACGCGTTCGGCGAGGACGCCCACGACCACATGGTCTGCCGCCGTTGCGGGCGGATCATCGAGTTTGCCGCCGACGAAGTCGTGGAGCTGCGCAAGCGCCTCGCAAGCCGCTATCAATTCCATCCGATCGCGCATCGCTTCCAGATATCCGGCCTGTGCTGGCAATGCGCCACCGCCTGCCCGGCCGCCAAACCGCTAACAGCGAGCGCTTCGCCCGGGCGCAGCCACGAATCCTAATCTTTCTCTCACTCTTGCTCTTACGCTTCGAAGCGGTCGATGGCGGAGAAAGATTAACAGTAGGATTAAGAAGAAGATTAGGAGCAAGATTAGGATTAAGATTATGACCGCGCGGAGCGTTCGTAACCTTACACCAGACCAGCCAGATAGCGGTCCGCACTGACCACGCGCGTGCCCGAGCGCAGCCGATCCACACCGCCGCGGCGCAAAAGCTGGATGCGCGGCACGTTCCCTAGGTGTGCGCCGAATTTGATGAGCGCCGCTGAGGGCGTCTCGTCCGTGAGCTTGCACTCCAACAGTACGATCGGCTTATGGCTGTTGGTAACGAGGAAATCGACCTCGTTCTTCTCCTTGTCGCGCAGATACCGCAAATCGAACTCGCCGTAGCCGACATCATTCCACGCATGTACGGACTTAAGCAGGTGGCTGGCAACCATGTTCTCGAAGCGCGCCGCCTCATCCGCGACCGCCGACCAGTCCCACAGATACAACTTCTGTTCCTTGGTCAAACTGCGGGTAATCCGCCGACGAAAGGGAGCGATGCGGAAGCAGAAGTAGAGCCGATCGAGCGCCGTCAGCCACGAATTGACCGTGTCGTGCGCCACCTGGAGTTCCTCGCGCAGCGCGTTCACCGATAGCGGCGCGCCCGCGCGGACCGGCAGCAGCAGCGCCAGGTGCTCGACCAGCGAGAGCTCTTTGATCTGTGAGATCTCGCGCAGTTCCTCGCGGATGAGAAGCTGTCGCCGCCGAACCGACCAGCGACGATGTTGCAGCGGATCATCGCGGTAGAAGGGCTCGGGAAACCCGCTGCGGCGCTCGAGCTGCAGCCACAGCTTGGGGTCTATCTCCGGCGGGTCGAGCGCCAACCAATCCTGCGGAGGACCCACCAGCCCCCCACGCGTGAGCTCGGCGATGCTGAACGGGTGCAGCCGCAGTGCTTCATAGCGGCCAAACAGGCTCTCGCCCCCACGTTGGAAGACATCCAGCCGCGCGCTGCCGGTGACGACGACTTGAAGTCTTGGCCCCTCCTGGTCGTACAGCCCCTTGAGAAACGACTTCCAACGCGCGTACTTGTGGAACTCATCTAGGACTAAGGCCTGGATCGTTAGTGGCCGCAGCCACTCTCGCGCAAGAATAGCCTGGCGATCCGCCGGCACGTCCCAGTTCAGGTAAAGCGTGTTCCGGCCGGTGGCAGCCTGCCGCTGGCACCATGCCTTCGCCAGGGTGGTCTTGCCTACTTGGCGCGGCCCGGAAAGCAGAACGAATTTCTGCTCGGCGAACTCATCCAGGATGGACGTCAGATATCGCATCGTGACATCTTAAGCGCCTCGCGCTTTTCCATGCAACTGGAAAAAAGTCATGACTTTTTTCCAGTTGCATGGAAGACGGAGAGGGTGCTGGTGGGCGGCCGCGCGGCCACGGCCGCACCAGAATCAAGGGTGGCATGCTTTCACGCGCAGCGGGTAAGCATGCAAACTCCCCCCGCATGGCTACCCGGCTGCGCCGTGAAGCCACGCCACCCGGCAACGTGAAAGCCGCTGAATCTGCCGCTATAGTCCGCCGCATGCTGTTGCAGAAATCCCGCCACGGCGGGCAGGCCTTTGTCGGCTCCGCCAAGATCATCGCGGGCTGGACACTTGTGTCGCGCATCACCGGATTGGCCCGCGACATCCTGCTCAATGCCGCGTTTGGACAGACCTGGATCCAGGATGCATTCAATTACGGCTTCCTGATTCCCAACCTGTTCCGCCGGCTGTTCGGCGAGGGTGCGCTGTCGGCCGTGTTTGTGCCGAACTTCACCGAAGCGCTGCACCGTGACGGGGAAGAGGCGGCTTGGCAGCTCCTGGGAAAAGTGCTGGCGCGGATGGTGGCCGGATTGACGGCGCTCACCTTCGTGCTGGAGGCGCTGTTGCTGGCGATCTGGTGCAGCCGGCCCGAACGGGCCATGCATCAGCTCATCCTGTCCATGACGGCCATCATGCTGCCGTTCATGATCAGCATCTGCATCGTCGCACTGTTCTCCAGCATCCTGAATTGCCTGGGGCATTTCGGCGGCCCGGCCGCCATGTCCATCGTGCTGAACGTCTGCATGATCGCCGGAATTGTCTGGCTCGCACCGCTCACGGGCGCGGACCCGCAAATCCGCGTGTACGGCGTGGCACTCTCCGTGCTCGCCGCCGGAGTTGTGCAACTCGCCCTCATCTGGCCGATGCTGCGCGGGGCAGGCGTGCGCACCCCTCTGATCTGGGGTCAGCGCGACGCGACCATGCGTGCGATGGGTTCCGCATTTGTTCCGGTGATCCTCGGCCAGGGTGTGCTGCTGCTGAGTTCCTTCCTCGATACGCAGATTTGCACGTTCTTGTCACGCGGTCCGAGTGCGCCGCCGCAGTTCCAGTTGTTTGGCATGGTGTTCGAATATCCGCTGCGCGCCGGCGCGCTCTCGGCCGTCACCAATGCCCAGCGCCTGTATCAGTTTCCGCTGGGCGTGCTGGCCATCTCGCTGGCCACCGCCGCCCTGCCGACGCTGAGCATGTATGCCGCGCAGCACAACATCGGCGGGCTGCGCACCGCACTGGGGCGGGGCCTGCGCCTGGCAGTATTCGAGGGCCTGCCCTGCGGCATGATCCTGGTCGTGCTGGCCGAGCCGATCATTCGGCTGCTCTTCGAGCATGGTCACTATACGGCCGAGCACACGCAGCGCGCCGCCGCCGTGCTCCGCTGGTACGGCCTCGGCGTCTGGGCATTTTGCCTGCAACACGTGGTGCTGCGCGGCTACTACAGCCTGAAGGACACCCGCACGCCCATGTGGATCGGCGGCGGACTGGTGATCTTGAACTCGGCCGCCAGCTTCGCGCTCATCTGGCACCCGCAAGTGCGCGAGCGCGCGTTCGGCATCAGCACGTCGCTGACCGCGATTCTCAACGTACTCATCAGCCTCTGGTTATTGCGACCCAAGCTGGGTGGGTTGATCGGCGGACGGCGGCTGGCGGTATCCTTTGCGCGCACGCTCGCGGCCACGGCGCTGGCCGCGATTGCGGCGCTGATCCTGCATCGCCTGCTTGAAGGGTGGAAACCAGAAACCGGCCGCATTTTCAATCGGCTCGTGGACGTTTTTGTGCCGATAGGCGCTGCGGCGTTGGTGTACCTGGCGGTCGCGGCCAGCCTGGGGATGGAGGAAGTGCGCTGGCTTCTACGGGGCAGCCGCAGCGGGCTGTCCGGTTGACAAGCAGCGCGCCGGCCGGGAAATTGTGTCCGGCGCCGTAGGTTCGAGGCCGCATTCTGAGCCGCGGAGCGTCAGCGCGCGGAAGGCCGCGTTTCAAAGCCGCGACGCCTAGGCGAGCGGAGAACACGCGAGGAACGGAGACAACCGATGTCCCATATCGTGGCCGAGCCGTGCATCAAATGTAAGTTCACCGACTGCGTCGCGGTCTGTCCGGTCGACTGCTTTCACGAAGGCAAGAACTTCCTGATAATCGACCCGGAAGTGTGCATCGACTGCGGCTTGTGCATTCCGGAGTGCCCGGTGACGGCCATCTACACCGAAGACGACCTGCCGGCCAAGTGGCACGACTACATCGAGATCAACAAGAAATACACGCCCGAATGGCCCGTGATCGACGCCAAGAAGGAAGCCCTGCCGACGGCCGAAGAGTTCCGCAACGTCGAGAACAAGAAAGACTTGCTCGACCCCACCCCCGGGCCCTAGCCCGCACGCTTAATCTGTGCGCGGCAGCAGCGCGCGATATCGCTCGGCATCCGCCGGCCGGCCCCAGGCGTCGTACAGGTCGATGATGCGCTGCAGGGCGCGCAGGGCGCGTTCATCGTGGCGACCGATCGTGTCGCGGACTCGCGGGTAACTGCGGATGAGCAGCGCTTCGGCTTCATCGAAATGCTGTAGCGCTGTCAGGCAACCGCCCAGCATGTTCTCGGCATATGCCGTCAGCCAGTGATCTGGCGAGAGCACCCTGCGCCGGCGTTCGATGCACTCGCGCAGCAAAGGTTCCGCGGCGGCTGGGTCGTCCCGGCCCACGAGCAGCACTCCCGTCAGCAGCAGACAGCCGGAGTGTTGCAAATTGTCCTCAGGCAGGCCTTTGATACGCTGTTGCAGGGCGAGAGCTTCCGCGTACAGAGCGTCCACCCCGGCGCGGTCCTGCCTGGCGACCAGGAGTTCGGCCAGCGACTGCAGCGTGGCGAAGACCAGCGCGTGATCGTCACCCACGCGGGTGCGAAAGATGGCCAGGACCTGACGGTACAGCGTTTCGGCCTCGTCCTGGTTGCCGCGCACACTGCGGATACCCGCCAGGTCTACCAGGCAGCGGGCCGTGTACGGGTGATCCTCACCCAGCAACTCGCGCCGAATCGTCAGCGCCTCGCGGGCGAGCAACTCTGCGTCGGCGTAAGCACCCGCGTCGCGCAGCACGCGGCCCAGATTGAGCAACGCGTCGGTCGCTGCCGCGGATCGATCGCCGGACTGCCGTTGGACGATGGCCAGCGCCCGGCGACTGAGCTGCTCCGCCTCCGCCCACCGGCCTTCCATCCGCAGCGTAAAACACAGTCCGACCATCATGTAAAGATTGCGTGGATCGTCTTCATCACCCGACTGCATCCGAATGGCTTCGCGAAACAGACGCTCGGCGGATTCCAGATCACCGCGTGCCCGCAGAGTATCGGCCAGCAATCCAGTCGCGGCGGCAACGCCCGCGGTTGCGTAGGGCTCGCCCGCCTGGTGGCGAATGTCCAGCGCTTGGCGATAGAGACGTTCGGCTTCGGCGTATTCGCCTTTGTGCTGTAAGGCGCGCCCCAGTTCGCACAGGCTGTCCGAGACTACGGGGTGCCGCGGGCCCAGCGCCGCGCGTCGCAGCTCCAGCGCCGAGCGGAGCGCCGCGGTAGCGCGCTCGAACAGCTCCAGCCGGCCATACACGCTGCCCAGAGTACTGAGCAGTGTAGCCTGAACGAGCGGCAAGCCCTTGAACTTTTGAGGAATCGTGCGGGCCTCCCGGTCCAACAGCTCGCGGGCGGTGAAGGTGCTGCCCAGCGGCTCGACCGCCTCCGCGGGGGCGGCCGGTTCCAGCGAGCTGAATAGACCCACCAGGTAATTCAGCGCCTGGTTGGCCTTCTCGGCTTCATCGCGTTTCGCAGCCTCGGCGGCCTCGGCGCGGCGCCGATTCAATTCGGCGCGCCCGTACAACACCGTCATGGTCGCGGCCAGCACCGTGATGGAAATGAACATCGCGGCAAGCGCCGCAAACAGCGGCTTGTGACGACTCACTAATTTCCGAAGTTGATAGGCCGGACTGGCGGGGCGCGCTTCGATGGGCTGGTTGTGCAGATAGCGCTCAACATCCCGAGCCAGATCGGCGGCCGATTGATACCGCCGTTCGCGCTCTTTCTCCAGCGCTTTCAGCACGATGGTTTCGAGGTCCCCGCGCAAGCGGCGGTCGGTGGCGGAGAGGCGTCGTGGGGCCGCTTCACGGATGGTCTGCGCGGCGTGGGACAGCGAGGTCTTGCTCACGTCATACGGCAGTTTCCCGCACAACAGCTCGAACAAGACCACGCCCAGGGCATAGACATCGCTGCGCGTATCGAGCGCCGCCGGGTCGAAGTCGCACTGTTCCGGACTCATGTATTGCAGCGTGCCGACCAGCTCGCGGGCACCGCTGTGAGCGAGCGTCACCGCCACATCGGGCTGCATCACGCGCGCCACGCCGAAGTCGATGATTTTGGGCTGTCCGGATGCATCCACCAGAATGTTCGCCGGCTTGAGATCGCGATGGATGATCCCCTTCTGATGGCCGTGGTAGACCGCGTCACAAACCTTCACGAATATCTCGAGCCGTTGTCGGATGGAAAGTTGCTCGGCCTGCGCGAACGCCGTGAGGGTGCGGGCCGCTGGCACAAACTCCATCGCGAAGAATGGGATCATCAGGGCCCCTTCACGGTGGGTCCCGGCCTCGTAGATTTGCGCGATCGCAGGGTGCAGCAGACGGCCCAACACCTCGGATTCGTACTGAAAGCGCCGCAGGGCGCTGGGCGCGCCCAACTCCATCCGCATCACTTTCACCGCCACCGTCCGCCGCGGATTCTCCTGGACGGCCTCGTATACCGTGCCCATCCCGCCGTGACCGATCACGCGGACGATCTGGTAGGCGCCGATGCGCGTGCCTTCCATCTCGGCGGCACGACTAACTTCCGGCGCGCCGTGCACCTCGGCCTCCATGAAGGAGCCGGCCGTCTCGTGTTCGTTCAGCAACCGCTGCACCTGCCGCGCGACGCTCGCATCATCGGTCGCACCCGCGAGCCATTGACCGCGCTCGGCCGTCGGCTGCTCGAGCGCGGCGTGAAACAGCGGTTCCACCTTGTCCCACTGGTCGGTTTTCATGGCGACTCAGACAGGTTGGCGTGCAACCAGGCTTTGGCGAAGGTCCAGTCGCGCTCAACGGTGCGCTTCGAAACGCCGAGCACGGCGGCGGTTTCATCCACCGAGAGTCCTCCGAAGAAACGCAGCTCGACCACCCGCGCCTTTTGCGGCGCGATTTCATTCAGGTCTTGCAAGGCGGCGTCGAGCCTGACGAGATCGGTGGCGCTGTGCTCGAGTTGATCGACCATATCATCCAGAGGCAAACGCCGCGCCGGGCTGCCGCGCTTGAGCGCGCCGCGCGCACGGGCGTGATCGACCAGAATGCGGCGCATGGCTTGCGCGGCGACGCCGAGGAACTGCTGGCGATCGTGCCAGCCGGCCGTACGCTGGTCGATCAGCTTCAGATAGGCCTCGTGCACCAGCGCCGTCGCTTGGAGAGTATGGCCGGCGTCTTCCTCCTGAAGGTAGGCCTGCGCCAGCTTGCGCAGCTCCGCGTAGACCAGCGGCAGCAAGTCATCGACCGCTCCCGCCGCCGTCAATAGGCGTGTGACCTCACCAGGCTGTGTGCCCCCTAGCATTCGATCCCTTTCCAGATCTGACCCGTGGCGGATTTCAGACGTGATTTTCGCGGTATTGGTTGGGGCGGGCAATCCCGCCGGTCGGGGAGCGCGATTGGGCGCGACCTGCAAGGACAGATCGCGGGCTGTGCAGGGCGAAGCCCTGCGCTACGTCAGCCCAGGGCAACGCCTTGGGTGAGTGTGGCCTGGCGTAGTGGCAGCCCTGAAAGGGCGCGCTAACGCCGGAGCGTGACTCTTTGGCGCGCTCTTTCAGAGCTTCGCGCCATGCGGCACCCCCCGAATCCCAGGGCGTTGCCCTGGGCTGTCGTAGTGCGCCCCTACGGGGCAGGCCGAGCAGCGGGTCTGGTGCCCGATTCTGCTGCGTTTTGGAAACAGGAGGATTGCCGTGCAGCACTGCCCAACCCAAGCGATCAACCCTGCCATCCGTCGCGCGCAAATCTGGTGCCACCGCGTCGCCTGGTGCCTGGGCTTACTTGTGACGGCCGCCGCGCAGGCTACCATCGGACCGCCGGTGAAGATCATCATGCCGCGTGACAAGGCCGTGCCGGCCGTTTCCGAACAGGAATATGTGGGTAGGATCGAGGTCCGTGTCGGGCGCGAAGGGACACTGGATGCCTTTCATCTGAAAGGCGAAGGCTGGCAGATTGTATCCCTGGACGTCCCGGATCAGAGAGTGCTCAAGCCGGGCGAAGTATTGACGATCACGTTCCACGCGATTCCGGGCGATGCCTCGAAGCCACTCACCTTCACGTTGCGCTTCGACCAACAAGAGGTACGGAAGCTGTTCAAGCTCGGACCGGCGGATTTTGAGCGCCTCACGAAACCGCGGCCCTTGACGCGGATCGGTCCAGGAATTCCGCCCG
>DASXUA010000524.1:0-3211 GCA_036505095.1 Phycisphaerae bacterium | reverse complement strand
ATGCCGCGCGATCCATATTGCAGCCACTGCGGCTATTCACTCGTGGGCTTGACGGAATCGAGCAAGTGTCCGGAATGCGGTCGGCCACTGGTCGAGGTCTTGACGCGCGACGCGATTGCTTTTCGGGCGGGAAAGCGCTATAAATCCAAGACGACCCTCTTCGGCCGGCCTCTCGTGCATATTGCCGTCGGTCCATACGAAGATGAACTTCGCGGGAGGGCGCGCGGCATTATCGCGATCGGGGATGTCGCCAATGGCTGGCTGGCGATCGGCGGGATGGCTTTCGGAATCGTGGCGATCGGAGGCGTGGCCTTTGGGGTGGCAGCCATCGGCGGTGCGGCCGTGGGCCTCATCGCGCTCGGCGGCTTCGCACTCGGCGGTTTTGCAACCGGCGGCGGGGCCGTGGGACTTGTCGCCAGCGGGGGCGGAGCGCTGGGCGTGATCGCTGAAGGCGGCGGCGCCTGCGGATACATCGCCCGCGGTGGCGGCGTGTATGCCACGCATGCCGTCCGCGTATTCGTCCCGAGTGACCCGCTCGCAGACCAGTTCTTCCGCCGCTGGACGTGGTTATTTGGCGCACCCGGTGCCGGCGCCGGGATGCTGTCCGAGTTGTGGTCTCTGATCGCCGCGGTCGCTCTGTCCCTGGGATTAGCGTTGATTGTGCTGCTGGGTCTGGTCGTCCGCCGGCCCACCAAACCCGATTGAGAGGATCCCTTTGTCACTCGATATCCGTAACGTCGCCATCATCGCTCACGTCGATCATGGCAAGACGACGCTGGTGGATCAGTTGCTGCGCCAGTCGGGCATGTTTCGCGAGTCGGAGCTGCGCGGCGAACGCATCCTGGACTCCAACGCGCTGGAGCAGGAACGCGGCATCACCATTCTGGCCAAGAACATCGCCATCAACTACCAGGGCACGAAGATCAACCTGATCGATACGCCGGGACACGCCGACTTTGGCGGCGAGGTCGAGCGCGTTTTGAAGATGGCCGACGGCGTGCTGCTGCTGGTCGATGCGTTCGAAGGACCTATGCCGCAGACGCGCTTCGTGCTCAAGAAGGCGTTTGATTATCACCTGCGGCCGATCGTGGTGATCAATAAGGTCGATCGGCCCGACGCGCGGCCAAACGAAGTCCTGAACGAGGTGTTCGATCTCTTCGTGGACCTCAACGCGCGCGACGAGGTTTTGGATTTTCCAACCGTCTACACCAGCGCCAAGGAGGGCTTCGCGGCGGCGAGCCCCGAGGAGCGGCCTGGGCACGTCGGGCTGCTGTTCGAGACGATTCTCAAGCATGTGCCCGCACCGCAGGACGATGTGTCCAAACCGCTGCAGATGCTGGTCACGACCCTGGATCATTCCAGCTATCTGGGTCGGATCGGAATCGGCCGGGTCTTTGCCGGAACGCTGCGGGCCGGCGAGAAGGTGACCGTGATCCGGCGCGACGGCCGGCACGTGAACGAGACGGTCAAACAGCTCTTCGTGTTCGACGGGCTGGGGCGGCGCGAGGTGCGCGAGGTGCCGGCCGGCGATATCTGTGCGGTGGTCGGTATCCCGGAAGTCGGCATTGGCGACACCCTGGCGAACATCGATGATCCGCAACCACTGCCCATCATTCCGGTCGAAGAGCCGACGCTGCACATGACGTTTCGCATCAATGACTCGCCCTTTGCGGGCCGCAGCGGAACGTACCTGACGTCGCGGCACTTGCGCGACCGGCTGGAGCGCGAGCTGGAGCACAATGTCGCGCTGCGCGTCGAACCGGGAGCGACGGCCGAGGAGTTTCACGTCTCGGGGCGCGGACTGCTGCACCTGGGAATCCTGATCGAGAACATGCGGCGGGAAGGATATGAGCTCACGGTCGGTAAGCCGAAGGTGATTTACCGCCAGTTGGACGGCCACAAGACCGAGCCGATCGAGCTGCTGGCGATCGACGTGCCGGCCGGAGTGGTGGGTCCGGTGATGGAGCTGCTGGGAAATCGCCGCTCCGATTGCCGCAAGATGGAGACGCGCGGCAGTCACACGCATATGGAATTCACCATTCCCTCGCGGGCACTGATCGGACTGCGGACACGATTGATGAACGCCACCAACGGCGAAGCCATCATGCACCATAATTTTTACGAATACGAGTTCCTGCGCGGCTCCATCCCGCAGCGCAGCGTGGGCGTGATGCTCGCCAGCGAGCCCGGCCAGGTGACGGCTTATGCGCTCGACGCGCTGGCGGAGCGCGGCGTGATGTTCGTCGCGCCCGGCGAGCAGGTGTACGAGGGGCAGATCATCGGTGAGCACTGTAAGGAAGGCGACATCGTCGTCAACGTGGCCCGCGAGAAAAAGCTGACGAACATCCGCGCCGCCAGCGCCGACAAGACGGTCGTGCTCAAACCGCCGCGCGACATGAGCCTGGAGCTGGCGCTGGAATACATCGCCGACGACGAAATGGTCGAGGTCACGCCCGACGCTATCCGCCTGCGCAAGCGGCTCTTAAAGGAATCGGACCGCAAGAAAGCCGCGCGACGGGCCTGATCAGCAGCGCGACTTTGCCCTGCGGGAGCAAGGAGATTGCGGTTAACTGCGTTGGCTAGCCCCCCCGGGGGGTCCGACTCAACTACTAAGTTATTTTGTATTTTTTTCAATTTTTCTGAAACCCGGGAGGTGGTTCGCACGTACAAGAGAATGGAGCGGTCGGGTGAGGCGTATGCCCCCCACGACAACCGGCGCCGATTGTCAATTCCGTACTTCGTACTTGCGAGTTCTTAGGGCCGAAAGCCCTACAGTTTTAAGGAGAATCGAATGACTACTGTTAGCCAACGTAACACGACGTCTGAGGCCCAGAAGGCGGTCGGCACGACGGTGCCGTTCGAGAGCATCCAGGAGGCGGGTGCCTATATTTGCAACTGGAGCGGCCACCTGCTTCGCGTCCCCGAGGACGGCGTCGCTCACGGTCGCTCACCGCTGGTCAACATCATCGGCAGCGAGCCGTTATTCGTGACCAAGCTCAGCGAGAACCCGTTCATCACCATCACCAAGGCGAAGATGATCGCCTCGAATCTTGACTGCAACGTCAACTTCTAGTCGCGACGGCGCGCATCACTGTTTGGTAGCTATTCCGCCGGCGAAGCGCATCTATGTGCGGCTCCGCCGGCGGTTGCATTGCCGCAACTTGCGAAGCGCTGGCTTCTGCGGCGCCGACCCCCTATGATGCCCCCAAGC
>DASXUA010000523.1:0-7498 GCA_036505095.1 Phycisphaerae bacterium | reverse complement strand
TCCGGAATGTCCTCGGAGACGTTGAAGATCTGCGCCCCTCCCAGCCCGATCTGTTTCATCGCTTCCAGATCGGCCGTGATGCCCTCCTTCGTGATGTTGCCATTCATCCAATGCCACCAGGTGTGCGGCCGCGCAAGGTCGGGCGGATTCTGAAACCCTTTTTCCAGGTCAGCTTGCGCATAACCGATCTTGGCCAGCGCGACGAGAACAGCCGTTGATATCACACGTTTTGTATTTCGCAGCATGATTGGCCCTCCATGTTGGCGATTCATTCTCCCGCCAACATCATTGCACGTCGAGGATTTCGCCCCCGCGGTGGAAGACTGCCTCGTCCAGGCCCAGGCGCTGCTGGAGCAGCAGGTCGCGCTCGATCCAGGACGGGACGTGGCGTAAGTCGAAAACGCTCGGACCGAGAGTAGCAAAATAGACCCACAGCAGTGGCGGGATTGGAAAATCCGTGCCCCAGACCAGCTTGCGCTGCAGCGCGGGGCGGCGCAGGAAGCGCAGCACATAGGGCGCACGGCCCAGCGACATTCCCGAGATGTCAGCATAGAGCGGGGCGTCGCGGAATTCATCCGTCAGCGCTTGAACAAGCAGCTTGTGTGACCGCGACGAGTGAAAGATGGTCGAGGGCGTCGCCACGTGCGCCACGATTGTGGTCGGCATGCGGTCCTCACGGCGCAAGTCGCGCAGCACCGCGAGCAGTCCGGCCGGGCTTTCGAATTCGGGATGTTGGGTCGCCAATGTCATTTCACCGCCATAATGGATCAGCATGGCCAGCTTCAGCTCGGCCGCGCGCCGCAGAAACGCGATCACACGCCCATCGCGCGCGTCGATGTTCTGATGCAGTGGCAGCCATTTGATCAGCACTGCCCCAGCAGACTTCAGCTCTTCAAGCATAGTCAGCGCGTTCGGCCGATACGGATGAATCGACGCCCCGAACAGAAACTTGTGCGGCCAGGCCGCGCACAGCGCGCGTACCAGGCTGTTCGATGTGTAAAGATCGGAACCGCGCTGGCCCAGGCGCTCGGGCGGGCCGACCGGCCGGCCGTCGCGCGTGTGATATTCGTCGAACGCCAGCAGCACCATGCGATCCACGCGCTGCGTGTCGAGCATGTTACGGTGATTGAAGGCGTAGATTTGGGTATCGAGCCGCTCGCCCGGCTCGATCGGGCCGCTCAGCCCCATGCTGCGCCGCACGAACTCCCAGCGCAGCAGCAGGCGCCACTTGCGCATCACCCGCCGCGAGAAGTAGCTATCGAATCCGGCGCGGCCGGCGGCCCCTTCCGCCTCAAAAGAAAACCGCCGGATGTCCCGGTCAATCGCCCGCGCGCTGAAGCCGACGTGGCAATGGATGTCGATGATCATGGTATCGGGTTGCTAGTTTCTAGTTTCTAGTCTCTAGTTTCCAGACATGGATTATGACGTGATCGTCGTCGGATCGGGCTTCGGCGGGGCGCCAGTGGCGCTACGCGCCGCGCAGGCGGGCCTGCGCGTGTGTGTGCTGGAGAAGGGCCGGCGCATGAGTCACGCTGAATTCGCGCGCATGGCCGCGGGTGAGCGGCCGCTGTTCCATGTTGACGGCGTGCAAATGTGGGGCGGGCGGCTCGCCCGCCATGGGCCGGGGGTGATTGAGTTCCGTCTCATCCAGGGCTTGGCCAGCGTCTCCGGCTGCGCTGTCGGGGGCGGATCGCATCACTACACGTCGGTGACGATCCCGGCGCCCGACGAAGTGTTCTCCGAGGGCTGGCCGGCGGATTGGACCGCCGCGTCGATGCGGCCGTTTTACGAGCGCGTCGCCGAGCGGCTGCGGCCTGCGCCGATTATTCAGCCGGCGGCGCAAACCTTCGCCCTGGAGTCGCTGGCGACTCGGCTGGGAGCACGATCGGCGCGCCTTCCACTGGCGGTTGATTGGCAGCCGCCGCGCTATGCGTGGCGGGAGGGCGAGCGGACCTCTCGGGAGGGCGAGCCTCCCGGCGAGCCAACTCGGCAGGAGTCCGCCGCGGCCGATCTGCGACTTCGCCCTCCCCAACGCGGCTGGCGTTTCGGTCTGGCCACGTGGCTTCAGGGCAATGGCGCGACCAACAAGATCACGCTTGACGAAGCCTATCTGTGCGAGGCCGAAGCCTGCGGGGCTCACGTCCGGCCGCTGCACTCGGTCACGCGCATCATTCCGGAGTCCGGCGGGTATCGGGTGGAGTTCACCCGGCTCGGGGGTTCAGGGCTCAGGGTTCAGGGTTCAGGACCGCCGACTCAGGACTCAGAATTCAGGACTCAGGACTCTATCACGACGCGTTGCTTGGTGCTTTCCGCCGGCACAGTCGCCACTGTGCAACTGCTGCTGCGAGCGCGCGACGTGCATCGCACGTTGCCGGCGCCGAGCCCGGCGCTCGGGGAGCGTTTCTCGACGAACGGCGACGATGGGGTGCTCTTGGTCGGACCGCGCCTGCCGCTGGAGGGCGGACCCGCGCCGGCGGCTACGGCCTGGCTGGACTACTGGGAATCGGATCGGGCGTTTCTGATGGAGCTGGGCGTGCTGCCGCTCTGGCGCCGGCGGCTGACAAAGCTGTTGCCCGTGCTCTTATGCTTGCGCGATCGTCGCTGGGGAGGGCGAGGTCGTAGATCGGCCGTGGCGGACTCCCGCCGAGCCAGCTCGCCACACGCCTGGATCATCGGCGCTTTCGGCTTCGACTA
Source organism: Phycisphaerae bacterium (assembly GCA_036505095.1). Lineage (GTDB taxonomy): Bacteria > Planctomycetota > Phycisphaerae > UBA1845 > UBA1845 > DASXUA01. The sequence goes on along the minus strand of DASXUA010000523.1, from coordinate 4,804 downwards.
CTCGCCGGGCCGCCTGTTTCTGGACAACCGCGGTTTCATGCGGCACCTCACCGTGCACGATGACGGCGGGCTGTCCCGGCGTATCCGGCGGCGCCTGCGGGAGCTATCGGCGGCCGCCGGCGCCACGCTGCTCACCGCATGGAACCTGCCCGGAAAGCAGCAGGCCGTCACGGTACATCCACTGGGCGGCTGCGTGCTGGCCGATTCGCCGCAGCAGGGCGTGTGCGATCCGAGCGGGCAGGTCTATGGCTATCCCAATCTCTACGTGACCGACGGCAGTGTATTGCCGACCGCGACGGGCCGACCGCCGTCGATGACCATCGCCGCCATTGCCGAGCGCGTCGCAGAAGGGCTCGTGCGACGGTTATGACCACGCCGCCGCTCTTTTCTGAATTTCCGATGCTTGGGGCACGCCTGCCGCGCATCCCTATCGGCACGTGGCCTACGCCGATCCAGCGCCTGAACAACTTCGAACACGAGCTGCCCGTCGCGAGCCTCTGGGTAAAGCGTGAAGATTTGTCCGACCCACAGTGCGGTGGTAACAAGCTTCGCGGGCTGGAGTTTCTGCTGGCGGATGCGGAGCGGCACAGGGCGCGCGCCCTGCTGACCTTCGGGGCGGCCGGTTCGTATCACGTCCGCGCAACGGTGCTGGCCGGGCGACGACTGGGCTTTGATGTGAGCGCGCTGCTTCTGCCCCAGCCCAATGCCGAGTACGTGCGCCGCAACATTGTAATTGCGCGCGCAGCCGGCGCGCGCCTGGTTCCCGTGCGCGCGCCACTCTTGCCGCTGGCGATCGCGCGCGAATGGCTGCACGCCCGGCCTTACATCATTCCGCCTGGCGGCACCTCACCGCTATCCAGCATCGGGCAGGTAAATGCCGCGTTCGAGCTGCGCGACGCGGTTCGCTCCGGCACGCTTCCGGAACCGGATTATCTCTTCGTCGCGCTCGGCAGCCTCGGCACAGCCGCCGGTCTGGCGCTAGGCTGCAAGCTGTCCGGCCTGAAGACGCGCGTGGTCGGCGTCACGGTCTTCGCGCGCTGGTATTGCACGCCCGCGCGCATCGCCCGGCACACCGGCCGTATCGCACGCCTGATGCGCGCACTGGATCCGAATGTGCCCAAGGTCCGTCTGGTACCAGAAGACGTGGTCGTTCTCGGACAACACCTGGGTCGCGGCTACGCCCAATTCACGCAGGACGGTCTTGAAGCCGCGCGGCAGCTTCGAGAAACCGAGGCATTGATGCTGGACGGTACCTACACGGCCAAGGCCTACTCTGGGGCGCTCGAATACCTGCGCGCGCACGGCCAGCAGAATCCGCATGGGCTCATCTGGCACACTTACCTCCACCTGCCCGCGCCGCCCTGGAGCGCGGCGGACGTCGAGCGCTTGCCGCGTGCATTGCAAGCCTATTTCCGCCAGCCCTTGCAGCCTCTCGATATCGAACCCTAGGCGCCGCCCGAGCCTTCAGTCTGCGCCTCGAATCGACCGATAATCGTTGGATGCCGAACCGCGCTCCAACCTCTCCCTTGGATGCTGGAGTGCCGTGCATCGCACGCAAGCTCGTGCCGCTGGAAAACCTGAAGCAGATCGTCGAGCGCGAGCGCGCGGCTCACCGCAGCATCGTGCAGTGCCACGGCTGCTTCGATATCGTGCACCCCGGACATATCCGCTATCTTGAATTCGCGCGGCGGCAGGGCGATCTGCTGATTGTCTCGCTGACGGGCGATGCCGAGATCAGCAAGGGCGCCGAGCGGCCCTACATCCCGCAGGAACTGCGGGCCGAGAACTTGGCCGCTCTGGAATTCGTGGATTACGTCTACATCGATCCGCATCCGACGGCCGAAACGCTGCTCGAAATCATCCGCCCCGACGTCTACGTCAAAGGCCGCGAATACGAGCACTCCACCGATCCGGGCTTTCTCCGCGAGCGCCAGAAGATCGAGTCTTACGGCGGGCGCGTGATTTTCTCCAGCGGCGAAATCGTGTTCAGCTCCAGCCAACTGATCGAGTCGCTGCCGCGCTCGGCCGCGCTGGACGCCGGCCGGCTCGCGCTGCTCTGCCGCCGGCACGAGATCGATCGCGCTGCGCTGCTCGACACGCTCGAGCGCTGCCGCGGACTGCGGGTGATCGTGATCGGCGACGTCGTCCTCGATCGTTACGTCTTCTGCGACGCCCTCGACGTGGCCAGCGAATCGCCCATGCTGTCCCTGGCGAAACTGGAAGAGCGCAGCTACATCGGCGGCGCGGCGATTGTCGCGCGGCACGTGGCGGCGATGGGCGCGCAGGCGGTGCTGTTGAGCGCCGTGGCCGACGACGAAGCCTCGGCGCAGGTGCGCAGCGTGCTGCAACGCGAGGCGGTCGAGGCGCATCTGCTGACCTGCCGCCCACGACTGGTTGAAAAAACGCGGTACGTTGTGGACGACACCAAAGTGCTCAAGGTCGAAACGGCCGATCAGGTCCCGCTGGATTCCACCACGGAACGGCAATGCGCGCGCCTGCTGGAGGAGCAGGCCGCCGCGGCCGACGCGATCATCTTCTGCGATTTCGGGTACGGCATGATCACGGCCGGCCTGATGCAGCGCGTGCTCGAAGGCCTGCGGCGCCGCGTGCGGATCATTACGGCCGACGTCAGCGGCACGCGCGGCAACCTGCTGCACTTCCGCCACGCCGACCTGCTGTGCCCCACCGAGCGCGAGCTGCGCGCCACGCTGCACGACTTCGAGGAGGGCTTGTCTTCGGTCGCCTGGTCGCTGCTGGCACAAACACAAGCGCGGCACCTGTTCGTCACGCTCGAAAAACGCGGCCTGGTCGCCTTCGACCGCCGCGGCGAGGACCCGCGCTCGCCCGAATGGTCCGCCCGCCTGCGCAGCGAACACTTGCCCAGCTTCGCCGATCGCGTGCTCGACCGTCTCGGCTGCGGCGACGCGCTATTGGCCATTGCGACCCTCGCGTTAGCCGCCGGCGCCCCGCTGATCCACGCCGCCTACCTCGGCAACGCCGCCGCCGCCATCGAGATCGCCCGCCTCGGCAACATCCCCATCGACGCCGCCGCCCTGCGCGACTGGATCAAGACCCGCGCCGAAATCCTGCCGTCCGATCGCCGCACGGTGTCCCCTGCTGCCGTCGCGATCCCGTGACGTGGACCTGTGTCACCAGCCTCGCCTGCGGGCGACGTTGATAATCGATACTTCGCCCGTGATAATTCTGTGAAGGAGTTCGATCGTGCCGAAGAGCTACACAGTTAGTGACGGAAAACTCGTGCTGCGCCTGGCCGAGGCAGACGAAGGCGGATTCGTTGTGACGTCGCCGCTGGATCCCGAGTTGATTACCGAAGCGGAAACGATCGCCCAAGCTTTCGAGAACGCGCGCGACGCGCTACGAGCCTTGCGCCGTTCGAGGGCCTGTCGCCTCGTTTTCGGCTCGCTATAATGCTGGAGCCGGAACGGTGGTAACGGCTAACGAGCTATTTGAGAGATGGAGACGTGGCACGTGGCGAGTCATTCGATAGAAGCGGTATATGAACGTGGTACCTTCCGCCCACTGACGCCCGTCGATATGGCCGAAGGCCAAAGCGTCATTCTGTCGCTTGAACCCATTGCGATGACACCCGCCCAGGCTGAGGCGCAGCTCGCCGAGTGGTTCCGTGTGTACGAGGGGCTGTCCGAGCAGGAAATCGGGGAAATTGAGCGCATCGCGCTGGACCGTAGCCGATTCGTGCGGAGTGGTCGACCGTGAACCCGTCCGCAGCCGCACGCCTGCTGGATACGGACACGCTTTCGGAGATCATGAAGCGCCGCAATGCGGCCATTCTGAAACAAGCTCAAGGCTATCTGGTTCGACACGGCGCATTTACGTTTTCGCTGATTACGCGCTATGAAATCCTTCGAGGACTCAAGGCACGGCAGGCCACCCGCCAACTCGCCAATTTCGAACAGCGCTGTCAGCAGAGTCACATCCTTCCAATCACGGACGATATCGTGGTCCACGCCGCCGATCTGTATGCGGAATTGCGCACTGGCGGCCGGATCATCAGCGACGCGGACCTATTCATTGCCGCAACGGCAATGATCCAGGGTCTCGTTCTGGTCAGCAACAATCTGGATCACTTCGAGCGTATTGCTGGTCTACAACTCGAATCTTGGGCGGCCGAAACGTAGTCGCCGCGAAGTCATTTGGGGGCTGCTTACGGCGAAATCGGCAGCGGCTCGCGGCAGCGGGCGCAGACGAGTTGCTTGTTGACGGGAATAGCGTAAGTCCAGCGGCCCTTGCAGGTGTTCGAGAAGCACTGGTAGGCGCGCTGGCCGGTATGCTGATGGCACTTCGGGCATTCGACCGGGAAACTGTCGAAGCCGAACTTGCGATTGATCACGAACGAATGCTGGCAATTGGAGCATAGCACGTGGAAGCTGGCCGTCTTGGCCGGCGGCTGGACTCCCGGCCCTCCGGCGCTGATGAAGCCGATTCCCCATTGAAGGATGAGCGCCACGATCACCAGACCAACCGCATACACACCATAGCGGATCGCCGGTGTCTGCCAGATCAGCGCCGGCTCCTCGCGCACGCTCGCTACCCATTCGGCGCTGCGTTGCCGGGCCGACGGCAGCCACATTCGAAAGGCATGCACCCACTGACTGAGTTTTCCAGGTTCCTCAACCGGCATCGCGACATTATAGGCCGCCCCGCCCAGCCAGCATGCCCCCGGCTTGACGTGCGTAGAGACTGGAGGGCATACTGGTTCGTGCATTCTTGACGTATCTTATCGCTGCCACCGCCGAGAGTGCCGGAGGGTTAAAGGCGTGACACC
>DASXUA010000522.1:0-7178 GCA_036505095.1 Phycisphaerae bacterium | reverse complement strand
CAAACGATCCTGCAGTCGAATGGGATAGAGTTCACAGCGTGACGCCCAGGCGCTGCGCCAGACCGAAACCTGATAAGTCGATTCGTGTTGCCGCGCGCCGGCCCAGCGGTGGACCAGAAGTTGCCGATGACCGGAGCGCGTGAGATCGATCTCGACCAGGTTCACTCCCGCGTCCCGGCACTCCTGCTGCTTTTGCTGGTATTTGTCGCGTCCGTCGCCCGGAAACTTGTTGGTCGGCGAAACAAACTCGATCACAGTAATCACGCGCCCACCGGTGGTCAGATCGAGGATTTCCAGGTAACGCTCGGTGATCGGCTCGGCCTCCACACTGAACACCATAGGCTCCGCCACTGCCAGGCCGCCTGTCGGAGAAACGTGTTCACCCGGCCGGCCATATTCAACGACCCGAACGTCGGGACCAATCGCCCTTGACAGGCCAGTGGGATCCTCAACCACTAACCGCTCCTCGGCGCGGGCGATCAGGTCGTCGCCCAATTGGTCCTGAAGCTGATCTCGCGCGTAGGTGATCAGGCTGACCTGCACGTCCAGCCAGTGCGCTTCCAGATACGGATCCATGCCGGGGAAAGGACTCTTCATCGCAATCAATTATACCTGCGCAGAGCCGCGCAGCGACAACGCCTGCCGGGAGAGCTATTCTTACACGCATGGATCGCGGCGAAATCTGCAGCCGATTTCTCGATTCGCTGACGTTCGAGCTGTACCCGTTCCAGGAGGAGGCCTTGCTGGCCTGGTTCGAGTCGGATGGTGGCGTGCTGGTATCCGCTCCGACCGGCATGGGCAAGACGCTCATCGCCGAAGCGGCCATCTTCGAGGCGCTGCATACGCAGCGGCGGCTTTATTACACGACTCCGCTCATCGCGCTGACCGACCAGAAATTCCGGGAGATCCAGGACCTGGCCGCGCAATGGGGTTTTCGCCGTGACGATATCGGTTTGATTACCGGCAATCGCCGCATCAATCCGGATGCGCTGGTGCGCGTGGTCGTGGCCGAAATCCTGTTGAACCACCTGCTGTCGGGCGAGGCCAGCCCCCGGGAGCTGCTCGCCGCCGATCTGACTCGCCGGCAAGATGTCCGAGACAACCGATCTTGTCCCGGACTGGAAGCCGGCGCTACGGGTCGCTTCGACGACGTCGCCGCCGTCGTGATGGACGAGTTCCATTACTTCAACGAACCGGAGCGCGGCATCGTTTGGGAACTCGCCTTGACTTTGCTGCCGCCGCACGTGCGCGTCATGCTGCTGTCGGCCACGGTGGGCAACACGATCGAGTTCGTCGAATGGCTCGCGAAAGAGCATCAACGCAAGCTCCGCCGCGTTCAGACGAATGAACGGCGCGTCCCGCTCGAATTCATCTGGGTCGGCGACAAGCTGCTGACGGAGCATCTGCCCGAGATGGTCGCGGCCGACGATGCGACCAACCGCGCGCCGGCCCTGGTCTTCTGCTTCAACCGCGAAGAATGCTGGGAAGTCGCCGAGCGCCTCAAGGGCGTGAGCCTGATTTCACCGGGCGCGCGCAGTGAAATCGAGGTCGTGCTCGATGAGCGCCGCGAAGACTTCGCCGCTGGCGCCGGCCCGAAGCTCCGCCAGATGCTCATCCGCGGCGTCGGCGTGCACCACGCCGGCATCCTGCCCAAGTTCAAGGAAGTCATCGAGCAACTCTTCCTGCGCAAGCTGGTACCGTTCGTGATCTGCACGGAAACGCTGTCGGCCGGCATCAACCTGCCGGCGCGCTCGGTGGTGCTGAGCACGCTGCTGAAGGGCAAGCGCGGCGAGAAGAAGCTGGTGTTTCCATCCTCGGCCCACCAGATGTTCGGCCGGGCCGGACGCCCGCAATTCGACCAGCACGGTTATGTCTATGCCCTCGCGCATGAGGACGACGCGCGCATCGCCAAATGGAAAAAGAAATATGAACAGATCGACCCGCGCTCGAAGGATCCCGGCATCCTGCGAGCCCGCAAGGAATTGGAGCGCAAGCGTCCGACGCGCCGCAGCACCGAGCAATACTGGACGGAGGGCCAGTTCCAGACGCTCATCAAGGCCGGCCCGGCCAAACTCGCCAGTCGCTCGATGATTCCCTATTCGGTGCTGACGTTCCTGCTGACGCGCGCCGGAAAGCTCAGCGACGTGCGCTCCTTTCTGGCGAAGCGCTTCAATACGGCCGAGCAACTCGCCAAATTCCAGGAACAGCTCGATCACATGATCGCCAACCTGCACAAGCTCGGCTATCTCATCAAAGCCGAGGATGGCGACCACGTGACGCTGAACGAGAGCATCTTCAGTCTGCTGACGTTCCGCAGCGTCGATCCGATTTACGGCGCGTTTCTCAGCGCGCAACTCAATTACGCGAATTTCGAGGAGAAAGTGCAGGCGCTCGAATCGGTGCTGCCGATCCCGCCGGTCATGGAGCGTCAGGTTCGTCTGCCGGAGACGCTCGCGCCCGGCCCGCTGCAAACCAATGTGTTGACTCCGCTGCTGATTTCGATGGGCATCGTGCTGGCGAAACCCGCGAATCCCGCCGGAGACGACGAAGACGAAATCGATCCGTGGGCCACCGACGACGAGCCGCAGCGGCCGCCCAAGTTCCCGGAGATGCTCAAGCTGGCGTTCGATTCGACGCTGGCGATGCCCGAAGACATATTCGTCCAGCCGAAGTGGATCGCGGGCGGCACGTTCGAGGCCGGCCATGACTTCTACAAGTTCGTTCACAGCCGCGATCTGGTTAAGAACGAGGGTATCGTCCTGCGGCACCTGCTGCGGCTGGTGATCCTGGCCGGCGAGTTCTTCACGCGCACCTCTGATCCGCAGTACCAGGCTATCTCCGAGCGGACAACCGAAGTCTGCCGTCACGTCGACGCGCGCTACACCGAGCGCTTCCTGGCGGCCGAGGCGGAAGCCAAGACGCTTGTTCCAGCGGCCTCATGAGTGGGCAAGTCGAAATCTCGGCACATCCTTTGCCTAAGTTTCACAGAAGAAATAGCGGCGAGCACGTGCGTAATTCGTTCGCCGCGACCGAAAGGAAGATTGTTCCATGAGACGATACGCTTTGCTCAGCCTGCTCGGACTGGTTATGGCCGTTTCGACGGCGGCGTTTTCGACCGGCTGCGAACGCCGATCGCGGACGGTCGTGTATGAGGAGCGGCGCCCCCGCGAGACGGTGATCGTCGAGGAGGAACGGCGCCCGATTGTGGTGCACGAGCGTCGCCGGCCAGTGGTGGTCGAGGAGCGCCGCGAAGTGCATCACCGTCATTACACGACGGATCGGGAGCGCCACGAGCATGACGACGATGATTAGCGTCGTCGTTGCCCAAGGGGCGCGACCGGCCGGCACAGCGCCGATCCGCCCAACATGGCGCTGAGCCTGGCGAGCGTCTTGTCGCACGACGCCCGTCAGGCTCAGCGCTTTTCACGTAAATCGCGCTCGCATTGTGGACGCGACCGTTCTTTGATATTCGGCCACCGGGCTAGCCAAGTGGTGCCGCGGCCAATAGTTGATTACGCGGAAGTCTTTGGCTTGCCGACGATGCTGTGCCAAACGCCCGGAACGGCCTGCCAGATGGCAACGAAGGCCGCCATCAATGACTCACCCGCCACCAGGCCGGATGCAACGGGAATCACGTAGGTTTCAGCGGAGCGCTTCGAAGCCCGCTCCCACAGCCACGCCACGACGGCGCCGATGGCGAACGCGAAACTGTTTTGAAACGGCACGACCCAGCCCAGGCCCAAACCCATCGCGGACGGAAGAAACGGGCGGCTCTTGGGCACGAGCACGGCCACCAGCGGCAGCGCCATGCCGAAGAGCGCGCCGATGGCGATCCCATATTGCGCCGTCATCGGGATCGAGTGCAGACCCTGGGTCAGCGCCATGGCCACCGCGTGCCACATGGTGGTCGCGGGGGGATGAAAGGCCTCCAGCGCGGCCTTGTCCGGCACCATCAGGTACCACGCGGGCACAACAATGAGCGTGCCGAAGAACACGCCGAAAAACTGCGCGAGAAACTGCTTCCGCGCATTAGCGCCGAGGATGTAGCCGGACTTGAGGTCGGTGAGCAGGTCGGCGGCCGCGCCTCCGGCGGCCGAGGTCGCCCCGGCTGACATCAGGTTCACCGTCGTGTTACCTTGCGCGAGCAGGGCGTAGAGGAATTGTGTGACCTTGCCCATCGGACCGATCGGGGTCGTATCGGTTTCCCCCGTCGCCCGGCAGCAAACCAGCGAAATCACGAAGGACATGGCCACCGCAATAATTCCGAGCGGCAATGATATCTTGAACGCAAGATACTGCACGATCACCATGCCGATGCCCGCGGGTATCAAACCGGCCACGAGCCACGACGTTGGCACCTCGATCCGAGCCAACGGCGATGGGCCGCCAGCTTGCGAACCTCTTCTGAAGATGCTGAACGAACGCGCGATGGTGCGCCACTGCAGCGCAACCGAGGCGAGACTGGAGAACACCAGCACGGCCGTCCCGGCCCACAGTGACCAGCGCACCGGGTAGAAGTCGCCGTTTTCAGCGACGCGAAATGACGGAACATAGTCGGCCACGCCGGACATTGCGGCGTCATGCGCCAGCAGTGCCGGCGAAACCACGTAATAGAGCAGCACCGATCCGGCCAACATCGAAAGCGAGACGCGCAGGCCGACAATCATTCCCGCGCCGATCAGCAGCACGCTGGGTTCGAAGCCCAGCCCCTGCATTTCTCCCCTTCGCAATGGGTTCAAGATGCCGGTGAACGGGATCAGCTCCGGAATCCGCAGGGGTATCCGGATCATGCGACGAATCCAGTTTTGAAAGGCGTCCAACCAGCCGATGGTTCCCTCTCCCACGCGCAACAGTCCTATCACGGCACCGAAGACCATAGCGGCGACGAGCGAATAGGCCTTGCGCAGCGCTTCGTCGCCGTGGCTGTACAGGCTGCGCAGCGTTTCGGCCGAGGCGATGCCCGTCGGAAACTTAAGCTGCTCGATATTGATCATCTGCCGCTTCATCGGAATGGCCAGAAACACCCCCAACGTCGCGGTGAAAAACACGAACGGCAGCACGATGTACCAATTCTGGTGATATCCATTGATGAGCAGCAGCGCGCCGAACGCCGTGGCCACGGTGCTGCCGGTCGAGGAGCCGGCCGCCGAAGCCGTGGACTGCATGCAGTTGTTCTCCAGGACCGTCATCGGCGTGAGCCATTTTCCGGTAATCGCGCGCAACGAATTCCAGATGACATAGGAGAGCACACAGGCCGTGATCGTCACGCCGAAGCTCCAACCGAGCTTCAGCGTCGTGTACAGATTCGAGATCGCCATGAACATCCCGAGAACGCCGCCCATCAAGACGGCGCGCAGGCTGAGCTGTTTGACGTGATCGCCCTGATAAACGTAGCGATACCAGTGCAGTTCCCTTTCCTCGGGCGTGGCGTCTTCGGGCAACGGCGGAATCTCACCCTCCGCGGGCGCGAAGTCTCGGCCCAAGCGCACCTCTTCATCGACAATATTCTCGGCCACACCAAGGTGCCCCGGTCGACCGGTCAGGGCTGAAGATGGGTCGAGTCCGGCCGAATCGCTCGGCGTCTTGGTCCCGTCGGGATTCATGGTGGACATGGCGGTTTTCCTCGATTGGGGTCAACAGAAGCAAGGCCGGCGAGTCGGCATGGTGGCGTGACATTAGGGCAAACTGCGGAGCGATTCAATCACGGCCGCTCGCCGGCCTGGTGGCGATTCAGAACCGCGACCGTCAGGGAGCATCATGGAACGTTGACAGCCCGCGCCAGTCGAAAACGCTCGCTTACGCTCGCGGTTCTGAACAGGACGGGCGTCTCGCCCGCCTGGTGGCGATTCAGAACCGCGACCGTCAGGGAGCGTCATGCAACGTTGATAGCCCGCGCCGGCCCAATACGCTCGCTTAGGCTCGCGGTTCTGAACGCGGCGGGCGCCTCGCCCGTCCAGCGATTCGTCAAGACGCCCGTGCCCCATTCGTCAGAGCGGCGATTCCAGGATGGCGCCGCAGCGGCGGAAATGTCGCTCCTGATTGGCGTCGTACAAGGCTTCGCGCAGGTCGACGAGATAAAAATCGACCCCGTCGATATGGGCCCCGCGCAGGTCGGCGGCGCGGAGGTTGGCTTTGCGGATTTCCTCGGCGGCTTTGTAACTCTGCTCGCCGAATTCGTCGGTGTAGAAGCCGGTCCGCGTGCCTTCAGACGCGATCGGGCTGAAAACCAGTCCGCTGCGCGACGAACCGGCATGGAACGTCGCCCCGCGCAGATCGGCGTGCCGCAGGTCGGCCCGTTCCCAGTCGATGTCGGCCAAGCCGGTCTCGCGCAGGTCGGCATCGCTCAAGCAGGCGTCGGGCAGACGCGAGCCGGTCATGTCGGCCCCGGTCAGGTTGGCACCTTCGAAGTCGGCCTCCGGCAAACCCACGCCCTGCAGATTGCAGCCCGTCATGTTCGTGCCATTCAGACTGGCCCCGCTCAATTCGACCTGCGTCAGGTCCAGCTTCGCCAAGCAGGCTGAGTCGAGGCAGGCGTTCGAAAAATCAGCATCCGTCAGGCGCGCATCCGACAAGTCGGCGCGCGAAAGATCCGCCCCCACGAGCGAAGCTTCGGTCAGCTTGGCGCCGACCAACGACGCGCCCTTGAGTACGGCGCAGCGCACATTCGCGTGTGTCAGATCCGCGCGTTCCAGGCACGCCCAATCCGCAAACACATCGCGCAGGTCGGCACTTGAAAAATCAGCCCCGGCCGCGTCGATGGCTTTCATCGATAGCCCGCGCAGATTCGCGCCGCGGAAGCACGCGTGACGCGCCCGCGCGCGACGCAAGTCACCACGATTCAGATCGGCCCGCTCGAAGTCGGCCCGCGACACGTCCGCTCCGGCCAGTGCTACGCCCGGCCAGACCGCTCGTTCCAGATAGGCACCCGCCAGGCAGGGCACACAGCCGCGGCCGGGCCGCCACCCGGTGTTGCTGGCGTGCAGGATGCTGGCAGTCATCGGGTGAATCGATCGATCACCTCCCGCCAGTATGCGCCTCAGCCCAGCGAGCGCGCGACGGCTGCTCGCGGCGCGCTGCGCAATCTCGCGGACGAATTCGCGCGCGAGCTGCCGCCGCAGATAGAGGTGCGAGCTTTGACTGCGAAGATGCTGTGCCACGCGATCGGCCGCAAGGAGCAT
>DASXUA010000521.1:0-3165 GCA_036505095.1 Phycisphaerae bacterium | reverse complement strand
CGGCGCGCGCTGCCCTGGCCGGTGTGGACATCGCCATCTGTGCCGCCGGTCCGTTTCAGGACATGCCCCTGACGCTTGTAAACGCCTGTCTGGACGCGGGCATTCACTACATCGATCTGTGCGATGACCGCTCTTTCTTATTCAACGTGCATCGGCTGGTCGAACAGTCTAGGCATCAGCGCGGGCTGCCGGCGATCTGCACTGGCTGGTCGGCGGTTCCCGCCCTCTCGGCGACTCTCGTCGAGATCGCCACGTCGGGCTGGAACCAAATCGATAGCATCGAAATTCACATTGCGCCGGGCAACCGCGCGCCCAGGTCCGTCGCGACCGTTTCGTCGCTGTTAGCTTCCACCGGAAAGCCATTCACCATTCTTCGAGACGGCCGCTGGCAGACCGTCACCGGCTGGTCGGAACCGCGCTATTTCCCATTTCCGCCGCCGGTCGGACGGCGCGCCGGCTATCTCGTCGACGTGCCGGACCACGAGTTATTTCCGAAGCTGTTCGGCGCCCGCCGGGTCGAATTCCGCGTGGGCTCCGAGCTGGAACTATGGAACCGCGCCCTCGCGCTGCTGGCACGCTTCGCCCGCCGTAGGGCTTTGCCCAAGAGCTACGCACTGGCGTCGTTGCTGCGCAGCATGATGGCACTACTGGGATACCTCGGTCGTGATTGCGGTGCCGTTGGCGTGCGGGTGTGCGGATCCAGCGCGAGGTCAGAGGGCGTGCGACACGTGAGCGTGGTCGCCGCGCGAAGCGGCCAGCGAATCCCAGTCATGCCCGCCGTCATCGCCACGAAGCTGCTTCTGTCTGGCCACCTTGCGCGTCGCGGAATCGTACCTGTGAATTCCTGGCTTACGCGCGACCAGTTAGAATCTGAGTGCCGCCGGCGCGGTTATGATCTGATTGTCGAGGACCAGGCCTGAGTCGCCGGGTCCCGCGCGCTGCGGCCGAGCTTTTGTGAACAGCTTGGAAAAGAACGTAGGTTCCGCGTGGGCACGGCTGCGATTTGCCGCCTGGCTCTCCGTAACGATTCACGTGCTTGCCGGCATCGGCCTGGTCGCCATTCTGCGTCATGGTCTGGCGAGCAACGCCGATATGTTCCGGCGGCTGGAGTTCATTGACGGACATCATGGCCTGTGGGCTTCGGCATGGCTCACTTGGAACGCCGCCGCTCTAACCCTGTTGTATTTCTATCTCGCGTTCGCTCGGGCAAGCGAGTCAGATGCCAATCGCTCGATTGGACTGCTGCGGCTGGCTGTGATGCTGACCGCGGCTGCCGTCGCAGTCGATTTGTCGGCGGAGGCGATCGAAATGAACGTGATGCCACTTCTCGCGCGGCAGGCGCTGACGAGATTCGAAACCGGCGGGGCCGATTCGGCATTGGCGCTTGTGGGCATGCTCGACCGATCGGCTGTGATCTTAAGTGGGTATGTCGCGAACGGCCTGTACTCTCTTTCTGCCATCCTGATCACGTGGTCGACGCGTCCGTTCGTCCCGGCGTGGATTTGGGCAGCCGGCTCTGCGACCGGAGGGTGCGGCCTGGTCCTGGCGGCCGCTTCTTTGGCGGACTGGGTCGCCGGTATGATCGGATCCACGGCGCTGCTGATCCCCTGCATCATCTTCTGGCAGACTGCGGTCGCTGTGCACGCGAATCGTCAATGGGTGCGAGTTCGTCCACCCTGCACAGCAGCCGCGGGTGACGGGAGCCAGTGAGATCCAGTTTGTACCACGGGACACGGCAGCCGTCTGCCTTGTGCTTCCAGCGCAACAGCTTGAGAATCGCCCGCCCGATCCCTTCATGCCTCAGCCGCACGCAATTGGCTGGCGTGCTGCTACGGAGATCAGGAACGCTTCGCGGCCCGGCGGCGCAGCTCGGCGTCAATGAAGCCTTGCAGCTCGCCGTCGAGGACCGATTGCACGTCGCCTTCTTTGTGGCCGGTGCGCTCGTCTTTGACCAGGGTGTACGGTTGCAGCGTGTAGGTGCGGATGCGATAGCCCCAGCCGATTTGGCCCTTGCCCTCGTAGATTTTCGCCAGCTCGGCGTCGCGCTTGGCCTGCTCCATCTGATACAACCGCGCGACGAGCATCTTCTGCGCTGAGGCGCGATTCTTGTGCTGCGAGCGCTCGTTCTGGCACTGCACCACCAGGCCGGTGGGCAGATGCGTCAGCCGCACCGCGCTGTCGGTCTTGTTGACGTGCTGACCGCCCTTGCCGCCGGCGCGATACGTGTCCTCGCGAATTTCCTTCTCCCAATCGACCTCGATGTTGATATCCTCGACCTCCGGCTGCACGTCGACCGACGCGAAGCTCGTCTGCCGCTTGCCCTGCGCGTTGAAGGGCGAGATGCGCTCCATGCGGTGCACGCCCATCTCGCACGACAGATAGCCGTACGCATACGGACCGTGCACCAACAGGTTGACGGATTGGATGCCCGCTTCCTCGCCCTCGCGGATCGACAGCTCCTCGACCGACCAGCCGCGCCGCTCGCAGTAGCGCAGGTACATGCGCAGCATCATCGCGGCCCAGTCGCACGCATCGGCCCCGCCCACGCCCGCCTGGATGTTGAAGTAGCAGTCGCGCGCATCGTTCGGACCAGACAGCAGCGACAACAGCTCGACCCGGTTGACCTCGCCGGAAAGTTGCTCAACTTCTCGATCGAATTCCCGACGCAACTCGGCGTCCTCGGTCTGATCGAGCAACTCGATCATCGCATGTACATCGCCCAGCCGCTTGTCGAGTCCCTGAACGGGCTCAACGATGCCTTTCAGGGCCTTCAGCTCGGTGATCACAATGCGCGCGGACTCGGGCTGGTCCCAAAAACCGGGCCGGGCCATTTTCTCGTTCAGTTCGCTTAAGCGCGCACTTTTGGTGGGCAAGTCAAAGAGAGTCCCGGATGGCGACGATCCGAGCCGAAAGTTCGTCCAGCGATCTTTGCGGTGCCTCTTGCATCCAAGCATTCTAGGCGGCCGGGTCCGCTATCGCAACCACGTGGCGGCGCGGCTCATCTGGCCTGCGAATTGCCACAGTTTTGCGCGGGCGACGCAGCGGATCGCACCTATCCCGGTTGCGCTTTCGGCTGTCCGCCTGAATGACTAACCGCGGCTGGTCCGCGGCCTGATGAGGCTTCTTCTTGAGAGGTGCAGTTATGCGACGCTTGCTTCTGTGTGG
>DASXUA010000520.1:0-3240 GCA_036505095.1 Phycisphaerae bacterium | reverse complement strand
CGTCGGCTTGGGCATCCGTGGCGACGAGCTTGGTGCTCTGGTTCACGACGCAGATTGGCGCGCCGCAGTGGGTCGCGGCGCACGCCGTGCCAGGGCCATAGGGCGTGCCGTCAGCGGCGGCGCATTCCGCAGCGGGCACGTCGTCGGCG
The DNA here is from genome assembly GCA_036505095.1 of Phycisphaerae bacterium. Taxonomy (GTDB): domain Bacteria; phylum Planctomycetota; class Phycisphaerae; order UBA1845; family UBA1845; genus DASXUA01. The sequence goes on along the minus strand of DASXUA010000520.1, from coordinate 3,091 downwards.
CAGGTAAACACTCCACCGGTCGAGGTGCAACAAGCGCCGGGCCCGGTCGTGCAGAGACCCGGGCAGACGTCATACGACTCGTTGACGCAGATCGCGTCCCATGCGACTGAGCAGCAGAAGCAGTCGACGGCGCAGACTAAGTCGCAGCATCCCAGATCGTTGCAGAAGGGTGTGTTGTGAGGCTGACAGCAATCACCACCCTGGCCGCACGCAAGCTGGCTGAAGGCCGGTTGCGCTCCGCTCAGGGCTGTCAAGACGAGAATGAGGCTGCCACTCCACTGCAATCGGAACGACATTGAGAAACCCTCGCCCGCAATTGGCGCCGCGGGTCGCGCGAATTGCTCGCGCTCACGCTTTCAAGCTCACAGCGAATACAGCCAAAACGCTGTATGTATGACCATCCATGGTAGCCGCTATGTTGCTGTGCAGACAGGGCCTATCCAGCCCGATCAGACACAACTGAACCGCAGTTCACGAGGACAGGCGCTGCCGAAGCCCGCGCGATGTCCACGCGTGGCCGGCGCAGTCGTTCTCTGAGATCCGTATTTCCGGACGCAAAATCTCTGGACGGCGAAGATCGCGAGATGTTGGTCGGACTGATCCTAGTCGCCGAGGATACGCTGCAAGACCCAGAAGTCCTTCAGATCGACGTCGTAATCCTCGCAATAGGGCATATCCAGGTCGGCGCGGAAATGGAAATCGTCGGGGTCGCAGCCGGGCGGCGGCACCAGAACGTTCGGTCCGGCCATGCAGGGCAGCCATATCGCGAAATCGTCAAGGTCGTGGTCGCCGTCCTGATCGATGTCCCCGGGTGAGGTCACCGCAACGCTCGGACGGATCAGGGCGATGCCAGCCGTCGACGAATAGACCAGGACGATGGTGTACTGGTCGCAGATCGGCGTGTGGTTGATGCTCGAAAACGCGCCGGACAGGCCGTTCGGTGTCATGGAGTTGATCAGGATCATCTGCTCGCCGAGGCTGGGCAGATAGCCAGGAGCAAGCGTGGCGTCGACGACCCCGTTGAGCGTCATCGGGCTGTTGACGTTGATCCGGTCCGAGTTCCCCGGACCGTTGAGTTCGAACTGGAGATGGGAGGTTGGGTTCAGCAACAACGTCCCGTTGACGGTAAGGTTCACCGGCGCGGGGCCGGGATCAGTCGGGTTAAGGATGCCGGAGCTTACGACGTTGCCGCTCAGCGTACCTCGGCCGCTCACCAAGGCGCCGTTCTGAACACCGATGCCGGTGCTGCAGGACAATGTGCCGTTGTCGATGATGGTGTCACCGCCCAGGACGGCCTGATTGCTGTCGACCAGCGTCACAGTTTGCGAGCCGACATCCAGCATCCCCAGGTAAAAGAAGCCCGCGGAGGTGTTCGCCCCAATCGTCAGCGGCCCGGTGGCGGTAATCGTCGACGCGACGTCACCGGTGATATCCGCCTGACATGTGCCGGAGCCGAGGTATCCCCCGCCCGCGCCGAAGTGGATCTTGTTGCCGACGATGTTGTTGGTCGTGTTCGACAGCTGGCCGTTGAAAGTCAGACCGGTTCCGCCCGATGGCTGAATGTTACCGGCGTTGGCGACGTCGGCGTTGATCGTACCGGTGCCGGTGATGGTGGAGCCAGCCAGCACGTTGATGGCGAGATCGCCATTGAAGGTGCCGCCGCCCAGGTCGAGCGTGCCCACGCCACCGTTCGGGTCGCCCAGCAGCGTGTTGCCGCCGATGTCTGCCTCACCGCCCGTGTCCACGATAAGCGTGCCATTTCCGGCGGCCGTGGAACTGGAGTTCCGCCCGATCAGCAAGTCGCCATCTACCAGCAGCCGCGCATTCAGCAGGCCAGCCGTATGCACGCTGATGGAACTGGTGGAGGCTGAGCCGTTGGCGATGATCAGGTCGCCGGCGAAGCTGGCAAAGGCGCCGGTGCTGATGGTCATGGTGGCATCGCCGCCTTGTCCGACGCGGGACTCACCCGTTCCCAGCACGTCGAGGTGGGACGTGCCGACGGGAATAAGAGAGAAACCGGAGATGTTGACGGTGGGCGCCGAGGTGGCGTTCGAGCCGGCGATGAACTGGTCCGCGACCTGGACGGTCCCGGCGCCGGTAATGTTGAGGGTAGCGGCGCCGTTGAGGCCGACGGTCAGATCACCGCCGTTGCCGACGATGAAGTCGGCGTCGTCGTCATTGACATTGAGCGTCCCTGTGCTGCCGCTGGCATCGCCGATGACGACACTGCCATTCGACGTCCACGTTCCGGTGGTGAGCGTGGCCGTGGCTATATCGCCCGCCAAGTCGCCGATGGTGATGCCCGCGGCTACGGTGTGTGGGCTGGAGAGGCTCAGCGTGACCGTGCCCAGCCGGTACGTATGCGTGTGGCTGGCGGGTACGGTCGCGTTATAGGTCACGGTGTAGACGTTGTTCAGATTGAACGTGAGGTCGTCCGCACCGCCCGGCACCTGGGCCGGCGACCAGTTCGCCGCCGTGGCCGCCGGGCCACCCGCGGGGTTGATCCAATTCAGATTGACGGCCGCCGCGGGCAGGCAAGCGTACATCACAGCCGCGGCGCTCACCAGCCGGATCCTTGAAGTCGTGGTCATCGAAAGCTCCTCCAAACCTCTGCCAATAATATCAAAAACGCTGCTTTTCCCCAAATAGTACTGCGTAAGTGGGGCCAGATTTGTTTCACCTGCTCGGACGTCAGTGGCGAGGCGGTACAGTGAAGTGCCGCCGGAGCCCGTTGAATCAGACGAATCGCGATCAGCAGCACCTTCGGTTCGTCGCTGTCCTCCATCGCCGCCTTCAGGTACTCCGCCGCGAATTCGGGATCATCGCGGAGCTGCCTGATCATCGACTCCTCGTGCGAAATGCTTGCCTTGCGTTTCACGGCTGTTCCGGTTCCTGTGAAGCGACGTGACTGTCGAACGCTTGCGGTTTAGTCGAAGCGTTAGCTGCCGCTGAAGAACGCCTGAAAATCGGCGAAGTCCAGAAGGTCCACATCGGCGTCGCTGTCCCGGTCAAAGCACCCGCAGTTCGGGCCGTGCGCCGCCGCGGGGCCGCTCAGGCACGCCGGCAGGTTCGCGTAATCGGCGAGGTCCAC
>DASXUA010000519.1:0-7097 GCA_036505095.1 Phycisphaerae bacterium | reverse complement strand
ATCGCAAGCAATCGACGTGTTCATGACTTGGGGTAGCGCTGCGGTACAATTACTCCCGCTTAGCTGGGGCGCGGCCGGTCTACACGCAGAGCCGAGAGCCGGCAGTCGGTCCGATGCCCGACCGGATGGGCATGCGACGTTGATCCTGCACGTCGCCTGGTTTGGTATGGCTCGCCCCGACAGCGCGGACCGATCGGAAACTTGAAATGTCGGAAGAATCAGCGGCTCAAACCATTCGCATCAGCTCTTGGGACCAATACATTGCGATCCTGAATTCCAAACCGCCCGACGCACAGCTCTTTCGAGGGCAGCGCGACCCGGGCTGGAAGCTCGCATCGCCTTGGGAGCGCAGGATTTGCTGGATGGGAGACTATCTAAAGCCCATCCAGACCGTACGCGAGATGTTCTACGGGAACTGCTATGCGGCTAACCGGGATAGGTTCCTCAAAGTGTTTCGCGACAGTCTTTCGAAAAACGATCCGCGCGTCGCCGAATGGCCGGATGACCAGCTCTGGGCGCTAGGACGGCACCACGGATTGATTACTCCTCTTCTCGATTGGACCTGGGACGGTCGCATCGCCGCCTTTTTTGCGTTCAGCGATCACTGCAAATGGATGCTGGGTGACGATCCTGTCACGGCGCTATGTCAAGAGCGACAGCGGCAGATTCCGAACGTTGGTGTCTGGGAGCTTTCCCTGCAGCCGTGCCCATTCAGCCCGACAGAGTTTGAACTTGTCACGAGCACCCCGTCGGAGTTCGCTGGGCGTCAACAGGCACAACGAGGGGTCTTCACTCGATTAGCAACAGACAAGCACTTCGACGTGGCAGCGTATCTTCAGTCGCGCGGTCTTCGCAACAACCTCAAGTGTTACGAGCTGTCTCCTGCGATCGCCTCGACAGCGTTCGACTACTTTGAGCGGACGGGGATCAATCACGCTAGCCTCTTTCCGGATCCTCAGGGGGCCGCCGAGCACAGCAACTTCCGATGCAGATTCATGCATTCGACGCTCGAAGACCTCGCGCGGACCGGCGACGGTCATAGACGCTGAAGCCGGTCGCGCGGTTGCTGCTCCCGTACCAACGGCTGGTGGGCGACGGCAGCAGTCCGCGCCTTGACAGCTTGGCGCAAGTGGTGTACATTAGGAGCGGGACGACGTGATGCAGGCAGGGACAAGCAAAGTCGCTCCGCGACAAATTAGAACGGAACAAAACTATTGAGCTGATGAATTCCGGAGAAGAACGATAGAAGAATAGGAAAGAAAACAACTTTGTTTCGTTTCCGCTGAGGGCATTGTGACGTGCCCCGGCGGTTTTTGCGTTTTACTGATTCTTGTTTGTTTTTTCGAGAAAAAATCGATGACTCAGAAGAATGAAAACAATCAAGACACTTATTCGATTAGTGGTCATGCTAGGGCGCAGTTCATCGCGCGTTGGCCGGCGACGATCCTCGGGCTCACGCCGCCGTCATCCTTCGTCGTTCCGCGCGACGCGGAGATCCTCGGGTATGTCGGGATTGGTCGCTACGTCGTGATCCCCGATACACCGATGGCGGGGATCGCTGTGGGCTCGACGATTGTCACGGTCCTCACTCGCGAAGAGGCGGAGGCCAACCTGGCGCTGCGCGGGGAGCAGGCAGATGACTTCTCGCCGCCCGACGAGCAGCAGCGAGGCGCTGCATAGGTCGGCTCTGTCGAGATTCTCCAGTTCAACAGGGGCACGCCAAGTCTGACTGACTTGAGTGCCCCTGCGTTACAATTAATGCCCCGTGAGCACCGGTGGGCGCGATGGGCCGAGCTTGCTCGGAAAGCGGAAGCGGCCGGCAGGCGCGGCACCAGGGCAGGCCCGCCATGTAGATGCACGGCAGAGGGAGTTGATGGAGCCCGCGACCGGCGAAGCACGGGTCGCGCGGCGGCTAGCGCCGGCGTTTCTTGAATACGGCTGCGGAATTTCGTCCAGCACCGACCAGCTCGGCCAAGAGAACAGCGTCAACACGGTCACCCCAGCGCATAGCGACGCCGGCCCGGATAGATCACGATCAGGCGATCCAGTTTGAGATCATTGTCACGCCCGCAACAAACAAAGACGCCGCCTGTGCGGCCGCGTCTTGTGTTACCGATCCCTGAAAGTAGTGGCCGCGGTTGGTGCCGTCATAGCGGCCGGTCCGCAGGCAACAGCGTTTGAAAGCAGCGACCCGACCCGCATGGGCACAGGTCGTCGCGCCCGAGCTTCTCGACGAACTCCTTGTCGCCGAGCTGCGTCGACACGCCGCGCGGTCCGCGCCGGACCTGCGTCTCGGACGGGAACCCGCGGCGCCGCTTGCGCATGCCCTCAAAAGTGTGGCTGGTCCGCCCAGCCTTCGAAACTGCTCGTGCACATGGCACACATCCTTTGCTCGATGCCCGTCAAGCCATGGAGGGGGCCACGACGAAAGTCTACCCCGGCCGAACGACTGGTCAATTCATCCCGACGCACTCGTGCGTGAATCCGTTCTCGCACGTGCCTCCGCGGGAGTCGAGCCCATGGGAAAGGATTCCCCCCACCCAGGGGGTGGGCGCGCGCGCGGAACTTCGCGGCCGCGCACCGCTCGCTTACGCACAGTTTACCCGCCGTGGCGGGCGGCTCTGAGCGGCTGAAAAACTGAGGATTCCGTTGTGAAAAGACGGTGAGATCTCATCCTCAGTTCCTCTGAGTCCGGCTTGAATACCCCGGCCCCGGACTGCCGTCCGGGGTTCTGGCTGGTCCGGCCCCGGACTTGCGTCCGGGGTGCTGATAGCGCGCGTCAGGGGGCGGCGAGCGCGCGCAGATCGCTTCGATCGTCGCCGTCGAGATCGACGTGCGAGGCCCCTCGTGACACCGGCCAGGGTAATGGTTACAATGGACGCGCTGCCATAGGGCGCGATTTGGGTCGGCGGCAGCGTCCCCGCGCTCCGGGACGGAGGAACACGAGGGCATTTCCATTTACGAGGAGGCAACAGCATGCAACGCTCGTTCTATCGCTGGGCAATCGTTAGCGCGGCGGCATTCGCCATCGGCAAGACCGTCGCGGCCGATACCTTTGAAACGTGGGCGGTTACGGGAGGCGCGGCACAGATCGAGCTTGGCGGTGCGCGGCTGACCCTGACGCTCGCTCAAAGCAGCCTCGAAGGCCTCAGCGCCAACCGGGTGTTTCGCGCCTTCACCAACGGCGACGCCCTGCTGACGCCGACCGGTGCGGGCACGGCGACACAGAAGCTTTCGCCCGGCGGCGCCCCGGGCGAGTACCGGCTGATCGCCACGCCCGAGACCGAGTTGCGGCTGCAGACCCCGGCGGCCACCTACACGCTGGGCGCGTGGAACGCCTTCCTCGATGCGCAAGCCGGTCAGTTCATCATCGATGACGCGCAGCTCGCGCAGGCCGACGGGCAGCTCGTCGGCTCCCTCAGTCTCGTGCTGCAGGCCGTGCTGACGGACGTGCAGGTCGATGGAATCATCGAACCCATCGTCTTCAACGGCGACTGGCCGGAGATTTGCCCGAATCCCACCACCGGACCGGACGTGATCGTCGGCGATCTTCCCAATGTTTCGACCTATACAAGCTCGGGCGGCATCTATGCCTACGCCGTCGGAACGACCTCCTGCAACATCGGCAACGTGACGCTCAACTGGCAGGCCGGCACCAACCAGCACCCCGTGATCGGACAAAATCTCTATCGCATGTCGACGGTTGATGGCGCCTCGCGCTTCGAGCAGATCGGCATGTCCTGGCTCAAACACGGCTTCGCGGCGCTGGCCGGCAACCTCTGCTGCCCATGCACCAATCCCGGCACCAGCAGTCTGCTTGGTCTGGGTTGCTCCGATCCCTACGGCTCCGGACTGAACGGCGATCAGGGCGGGCTGGGGCCACGCTCGCAAGTGAATGCCGCCACGGGTTGCTTCCCTTACCCATTCAGCAGCCCCCCACCCAGCGCCTGCGGAGGCGGCAATAACTACCTGGTACCTCCGGGTGCTAGCGGCACGATCGCTCGCCGGCTGCAGGTGGTGTCGGCCGATCTGAATCCGACTCTGAATCCAGGTGCGATCTATTTCATTGAAGGACATTACGTCGCGCCCGACGATTCCGCGGCCGGCAACGACAACAACAACGCTTCTTACCGCCGCGTCAACATCGGCGCGGCGCCGACCTTCACCATGTCCATCGCCGGTGGCTTCACCACCCAGCAGCAGAAGGCCGGCATCCAGGCTTGGAAGGACAACGACGCCGGCGCCAACATCGTCAACGTTGACGTGCCCGGCGATGGCCGGTTCACCCTCGGCTACAAAGTCACCGACCTGGGCGGCGGTCAGTTCCACTACGAGTACGCGCTCTACAACATGAACTCCGACCGCTCGGCCCAGTCCTTCTCGATTCCAGTTCCGGCCAGCGCCAACATCAGCAACATCGGCTTCCACGACGTGTTCTATCACAGCGGCGAACTGTATTCCGGTACTGATTGGACCGTCACCATGAACGCCGGCACGATCACCTGGGCGACCGAGAGCTATGCCACGAACGCCAACGCCAACGCCCTGCGCTGGGCGACGCTGTACAACTTCCGCTTCGACGCTGACGTAGCGCCGATGCCGAGTGCGGCCTTGATCGGGTTGTTCAAACCCGGCACGCCGACTACGGTAACCGCCGCGGCCGATGGACCCACGGGCGGAGTGGTCGTGGTCGGAATTGCCAGCGCCAATCCGCCCTCCGCGCCGGAGAATCCGTACACGCCTGGTCAGCCGTTCCGCGACGTGCTGGATACCGGAACCGGCAGCAGCATCACGGCCGGAATCGGACTCACCAACACGCCGAACCAGGGCACCGTCAGCTACTCAAAGATCTACGTCACCTTCAACATCGCGCCGGTACCGCCGCCGGCCACCGACAATATCACGGTCACGTGCACCGGCGGTACGTGCCCGAGCGTGACCTCCGTAGTCGCCAACGGAAATTCCTTCGTCCTGGGACTGAGCGGCGCCATCCCGCCGCTGCAATGCACCACGTTCACGTTTGCCGGCACCGACCCCAGTCAGAAGCTGCAGTATCAGTGGCTGCCCGGTGACGTGAACCTGGACGGCACGGCCAATACGAGCGACCTCTTGACGCTGGTGCTGCGGATCAACGACGGCAGCGCCAACGTGGCCGGAAACCTGGCGCGCTACAACATCGACCGCAGCACTGGTGCCGGCAGCCAGGTGACCACGGCCGACCTGTTGCGACTCGTGCAGCTTTTGAATGGCGTGAACACCACGCAGGCGTTCAACGGAGCCACCGTGGCGGCGTGTCCCTAGCGAGCAAGATGAATATCACAAACTGTTCGGCGGCCCGGATTCTGGCAGTGCTCACTGTGTCGTCGGTTCTCGCTGGCGGGGGCGGTTGCGCGCCCGGAACGGGTGGCTCCAATCGCCCGGCGAACAACAACGGCGCCACCGCCAATCGGAATGGCGCGCCTGCCAACCAGAACGGCCCGCCGGCTAACCAGAACGGCGTCGCCGTCAACCAGAACGGTTCCGCCAATCAGAACGGCGCGGGCGGATCGGCCAACAGCATCACGACCACCGTCGGTGCCGGTCGCAGCGATCCCGAAGGCGTGGCGCCGCCGGTCGCCAGCACCACCATCCTTACCTGGCGGGATTCGCGCGACGCCAACCGCACGCTGGTATTGGGCGCTTACCTCTATCAATACGATTTCACATTCAACGACGGCAATCAGGTCGTCGCCCGCAGCGCGAACGACGACGCCTACGGGCACGAAGGCTTCGGCTACGTCGTCTCGCACAATACGCAGACCGGTAACTCCCCGATCGGCAAAGCCAATGCCCCCACCAGCATTCAGACCACGGTCTTCACCGGCGGCCACCACGCCATCCATCATGTGGAATTGGTTTACGACCGCGACAAGGAAGCCGGCGGCAACGGCATCAAGATCCCGGTCGTGATCGAATGGCTCGTGGCCACCGGCCGCGATCATCCCGTGTGGTCCGTCACGTGGAAGGCCGGGGAAACCATCAATCCCAACAACATCAATCTCGATCAGTATCGGATGGATACGCGCGGGCCATATGGTTCGCTTAACTTCGACGGCGCCGCCACTCGTGCGGCGGGCGATGCCATCGGCGGCGTCGCCTGGGGCGACTTTGGCCTGCGCTTCATCACCACCAACGACGAGCTGACCTTGAATTCCCCCTGGACGTACAACGCGCCCAACTCGGTGAACTTCACGCGCGCCTGGACCAAAACCACCAATGCGGAAATGGGTATCGTCCAGTCCCGCCCGCTCGACAAGGAACTCGGCTACCCGGATCGTGTCGTGGGCCGCGAGCGCGGCAGTACCTCAGGTGATATTTACCTGAACAAACGCGACTGCACCGCGCTGGGTGACAATCGCAGCTATGCCATGCCGTGCGTCAACGGCTGGCCCTACCAGTTGATGAATTTCGATTGGGATCCCAGTAGCGGCAAGCCCGCCGATGAGGCCACGGGCACCAAGTTGATCGCCTGGGGTTCGCCCTTCGGCTGGCTGGGGGCGTCGAGCTTCGATCTATTCGATTTCTCAGGCACGGCCGACGGTCGCGGCGACCGCTCGTACGCCACGTTCATTGTCCTGGGACCGAAGTGTCGTTTGAACGCGGGCGGTCAATGTAATCAGGACGGCGACGTCGAGATCACGCTGCGCGCCGTCGAGGCGCTCGCTGCCGCCACGATCAGCAACGTCAGTCCCGGCGCGCTGGTCGCGCAGGTGCCCAAGGGCCCGGGCGCCAGCGAGATGAAAAATATCTCCAACGGTTACAACGACACCTATGCCGCCTATTATCTGAGCGCCAGCAATAATCAGGTGGCCTTCACCTTCACTCCGGCGGCTGGCACCTCCGTGAGCAAGCCGATCTTCGTCATTCAAAACTACACCGCCGGCCGCGTGCCCGCGATCACCCGCGGCGGCGCCGCCCTGACCGCAAACACCGGCACGGCCAGCTCAGGCGCCTTCGTGTCTATCAACGAGACCGCCAACGAATTATGGCTGACATTAAACGAAGACGTCAGCGCCCCCATCAGCATCCAGCTCATGCCCTGAAAATTCGTCGCAAGT
>DASXUA010000518.1:0-1632 GCA_036505095.1 Phycisphaerae bacterium | reverse complement strand
GCATCGCCGGGAGTATAGCGCGCATGTCTCAGTGGGCGGCTTCATAAATCCGACCACGAATTTTGGAGCCGGCCACTTTTCCAGTGAGCGGCTATACGGCCGTTGGAACCGGCTTCGAGCCGTTTCGGGTTGGCCCGCGCCTATCATTCATTGCCGAACATCGGATCGGGAATCGGGGATCAGCAATGCTCCAATTCTTCAGTTCGGCGTCGGGCGGTAAGCAGGGGAGGCGGGCGGGAGACGATTCCGAGACTATCGAGAATCCGGCAAGCAACTTCAGGAGACTCGATGGCCGCGATGATTTTCATACGGCCGCTTAGCGCGGGCATTGCAGCACGAAAAGGGGGCGAAGTAACCTAGCAAACACTGTACAGATTGGGGCAGAATGCACGGCGGAGGTTTCGCCAATGCATGCTGCCCGTTTTCTAATGCATTCTGTCCGTTTTCTTTTGATCGCTGCGTTCGCGACGGGCATCGCGTCCGCACAGACGTGCGACCGCGCGTGTCTGAAGACAACGCTCGACCAGTATCTGAACGCCGTGGTGAAGCATGACACCAGCGCGGCTCCGTTGTTCGTCGGCTTCCGGCAGACCGATAACGGCGTGGTGGTTCGCCCGGGAACGGGCACCTGGCAGTCGATCACGGCGCTGGGCGATATTCAGCGGAAGTTTTTCGATCCGGTCAGCGGGCAGGCCGCGTATCTCGGGTTGATCAAGGAAGGTCAGGCGACCGACATCGCGACGCTGCGGCTGCGGGTAGAGAATCGTCAGATTACGGAAGCCGAGTGGGTGATTGCTCGCGAGGGCGCCATCGGCCCCAGCGGCACTGCGGGCGGGAATCTCTACAACCTCGCGGGGTTCATCGCCGAGCCTCCGCCGGACCGCACCGTGCCGCAGAATCAGCGGGCATCGCGCGAGGTGCTGATCGCGATCGCCAACAGTTACTTCGACGGGCTGACGACGCACGACGGCTCGATCATCATGGCCCATGAAGGTTGTACGCGCAATGAAAACGGCACCCACACCGCGGGACCGAATCCCAACGCGGGCGCCGGCGCCAGGGGCGGCCCGGGCGGTGGGGGCGATTGCACGTCCAACCTGACGAACTTCAACGTCTCGCTGATTTCGGCGCGGCGCTATCCGGTGGTCGACGTCGAGCAGCAGGCCGTGGTGGGCTTCGGCATCTTCCTGCGCAAGCCCGGCACCACGCTCATGCGGAATCTGCTGGCCGAATGGTTCTTCGTCGATAACAACAAGATTCGCAATATCTGGGCGTCCATGTTCTATCCGACCAACGATCTGCCGGTGCCGAACTGGCCTCCGTATGAGGGCAACTTTCCGGTGGCGGCGGAGTTTGCGGCCCCTGCGGCTCCCGCGGGCGCCGGTCCTGGCCGCGGCGCAGGCAGACAATAAGGAGACACGCAATGCGTTCGCGCTTTTCCTCTTCGCCACGGCGCTCACCGTATCGGCGCAGACTTGCGATCGAGCGTGTTTAAAAACGACGCTCGACCAATATCTGAATGCCGTCACGAAACATGACCCGAGCGCGAGCCTTACTCGGCGGCCCGGTCAACTCCATCGTTAGAGTTGCTGTCGGATTCGATTCCACTGGCCGTATTGCCGGTATGAACGA
>DASXUA010000517.1:0-6358 GCA_036505095.1 Phycisphaerae bacterium | reverse complement strand
ATCCCTTCGGGCCGCGTCCAGCGGAACGCGCGGAAGCCGCCTTCCGTGCTGCCGTAGCCGACAATTACCGAACCGTCGGCCGACGTCGCCAGCGCCCGGCTGTAGAACCGTCCGCCCGACAGGTCTCCCAGGCCGACCATCCCTTCGTCCACTGTCCAGCGGAACGCTTCCGTTCCGTCAAAAGACCCGCTCGTGCCGACGATCGCGCGCCCGTCCGCCGACACGCCGTTGGCTTCGCTTTGGAACGCGCCGCCCGGCAGGTCACCCAATCCGATCATGCCCTCCGCGCGCGTCCAGCGAAACGCCTGCTGCCCATCGGGCGACGCGCTGGCACCAACCACGACGTTCCCGTCGGCCGATACGCCCGCGGCCCGGCTGTGCAACATCCCGGCATTCAACCAGCCGAGTCCTTCACATCCGCCCGAACTCGACCAGCGAAACGCCTCGGTTCCCTTGTCAACATTGCGCCATCCGACGATCACCGCGCCGTTGCCGGATACCGCCAATACGCGGCTCGGAAGATCGCCGCAAGCCACTGACGATTCGCTCAATCCATCCGACGCCGCGCGGAATGTTGCACGGGAGTTACTGTGTGCCGCCGTGACACTCGTCCATTTTTTCCAGCGACGCGCCCCTACCTTCGCACCCAACTCGCTCGACCCGACAGCCACGGTTCCGTCAGCGGAGACGGCGAGCGCCTGACTGGGATCGCGGGCCGGCGAGCGCGGGGTCATTCCGGGAATGGGTAACCATGGTGTCCCGTTGGGGCTGGACGCGCGCAAAGGCGTGCGCACGGGCCAGGCCGAAATGGTGCGGACGGCGACGATCGCAAAGCGCACGGCTCCCGCGGTCGCGACCAGTCCAACGGCATACCGTATCGGGCGACGCTTCTTGGGCGCGGGGTCGGTGGATAGCCCGCATTCCGGGCAGCGCGGCTCGGTAATCCCGATCAGGCTATAGCCGCATCCGGTACAACGCAGGACAGCCTGCGGACGCCGACGGCACAAAAGTAGCTGATGAACCAGAAGCGCGGCGATCAAGCCGGGCGCCGTCGCGAATATTTGATAAATAGTGGAACTGGTCGCTATGAACCAGCTAGGCGGCGACGCCAATCCCGTTGCTGAGATCGCGATCACGCCGGGCACGCTGGTCTGCCAGAGCGGGATCAGATTCGCGCCGTCCACGATACGATAATGATCAAGCAGCTTTAACAGCGCCAGATTCACCGTACCCGCTACGCTCAGGTACGACGGAACACATTGGAGCCCATGATTTGTCGCATAGAACACAACTCCGGCGATCAACATTCGCAATAGCCAGTGCCGTCGCATGTTCAGCCCCTCCGCGCCACAAATGAAGGTTCTCGACCCATCTATAGGTATGCGGCCGGGGTCTCAACATTTCACACGCCTGACGGAAGCGAGCAGCAGAACAACTCTGATCAGGCATCGGGCCAGCATCCAGCCCCGTTCCACGGGGCTTCCCGTGCCGCGGCTTCAGGCCAGCCATTTTACGGCTGGTGAACGGCGTGCCGCACCCTGATAACCGCCTAGCCCGTTTTAACGGGCTTCCCTTTGGCGCAGGGGCTTAAGCCCGTCGCGCCGCGTTGCAAGCCCGCTGAAGCGGGCTGAAAACCTTTTGTGAGGCCGGTCGTACCAAACCAGCCGTCGAACGGCTGGCCTACCAGCCCGCCATAGGCGGGTAAGCCCCGTAAACGGGGCTCGTTTCTGATCCAGCAACCTGCGGTTGTAAGACGGCACTCTGCGATCGTCAGTTCGAAATCGCAATCCGTAATCCGCAATTCGCAACCCGCAATCGCTTACCGAAACACTGTCCCGCACGCCGGGCAGCGGCGGGCCATCAGGTCCTCGGAAAGGTCGCAGCCGCAGACGCGGCATTGGACCGGGGCCTCGTCGTCGATGAACCGCCAATGCATCGTGAAATAGACCCAGCGGGCTGGCAAGTACGCCATCAGCACCGTCACGGCCGTCGCGACCCAGGCTACTACGAGATCAGGAATCTCAGCCAGCGCGCGGCGCTCGGCCATGACCGTCAGCAGCGTCCGCACCAGCAGCGTCGCCAGCGGCAGCAGCACGAAAAAGCACGCCGTCGCCACCGAAATGCTCATCCACCGCGGGTATCGAACGCTACGCATTGCTCCATTTCCGCCGTAGCGGTCATTCCGAATTCGCACGGTCAGACGCCCACCGTCCGATATGCGCCGTGCGGCGAACGATTTCACGCATATTGGGGGGCGGGCGTCTCGCCCGCCGAGGAAACCGGTTCCCCCGGCCGAACAGCATCCTATTCCAAAAGGGCCAAGGGCAGCAGGGCCGATTCGATGGGCAGGTTGATCACAAATCGCACGGCTCCGCAAAGGATCACCACCAGGGCGGCCTTGCCGCGACCTGATCTCATGACTCGGCGGCAACAGAACCAGACCAGGACGAACAGCAGCACCGCCTCCAGCAGTCGTGCAGCATTCAGCGTCCAAATCAGGTGCAGGTTAGCCGTGGTCAGTACGGACGCCAGCACGTTGATGATCGCGGCGACAGGGACAACAGGACTCAGCAGCGCGGCCAGGCTCATCCAGCTCAGCGCTGCAGCACGCCGGCGGAACATCAGCCTCAATAACGCCACGATGACCAGCACCGAGGCCAGTGCGGAGATGCCCTCGACGAGCATGAACACGGCTGAAACCGGCATCGTCATACGTCCCGCACGACGAACTTCTCCTGCGGCGACGATAGTCGTATACGTGATTCTGAGCATCGCGAAGAGCGCCAAATTGCAAAGCAGAAGTCCCATCGCCTGAATAATCAGGCCGAAAACAAATCCCGCGACGATCAGTTGCCCCGGGTTTGCCACGGGACATTCCTTCCGCTGCGCCGCGCTCGCGATGTATCGCCCGGGATGCAGACAGGCCAGCACGATTGTCCCGAGCAGCCGCCGCACTCTGCCGCCGAGTTCCAGACGCTCCCACGGCAGAAGGTGAACGCGCCGCGCGCTGTCATGGACAAATTGCGGATCAAACGCCGCGCCGCATTCAGGACAGCGCGCTTCGCTCAGCCCGGTCAGCGCGTACCCGTAGTTCGCGCAGCGCGGGCATTCGATCATTGTTTCAGCCGAATTTGTCATGTCCGGTTCAGCGTCCACACGCGGCTCCGTGGGATCGCCGCTACTTATGAGCGCCGCGCGCGCTACGGTCGCTCCGCTTTCCGGGCTTGTTCGTGGATGGAATCCCGAATGCCGCCGCATCCTCCTTCAAATTGACCAGGGCGCGCTCGACGATCCGGCGGATCTCGCCCGCGACCGCATCGACGTTTTTCCTGTCGTCGGGCAGCGCCATCCAGCACATGCTGATGGCCTGTCGGACAGCCTGATCCACCGCCTGCGGGCCAAACATCGTTCGCAAACTCTGCTCGTCAGGCCTCGCCTCGCCTGAAGGTGCTCTCTCGACTATGTGCATCGCCATCATTCGTTCTCCAAATCGCTCAATCACAGCGCCTGCCGGAACTGTATTATGCGCCTGGAACCGGGTCATTTCACGGATGGGCAAGTCTCGCTGGATGCTCGAAACGCGCGCCGCCAGCGAGCGCCGCACATGTTGTATAGGTGCGTGTGTCGATGTTGCCGCACAGTCTCAGGTCTTGCTACCAGCAATCGGTTTAACGGTCACGAGCACGTTGTAGTCGGGTTCCATGGAGGCCGGGTCGTAGATGCCGCGGGGGAAAAGGTCGTTGGCGGCGGGCCAAAAGACTTGCAGATGCCGCGTCTGTTGGGCGGCGTCGGGCCAGCAGATTCCCGCATAGGAAGTGCCATGCGGGCTGCGCAGCTCGATGGGAGCGCCGCGCGATAGGCCCAGACGCTGGGCGTCGGCCGGGTGCATCAGGATGGCGCGGCGCGAGCGGGCGCCGGTGAACGAGTCCTTCTTGGGGTGCGGCAAATGCTGCGAGTTCCATTGGCCCCATCCACGGCGGCTGCTGACCATGAACGCTCCCTCGGGAATCGCTCCGTTGGCCGGCGTGAGTAACGAGAAGCGTGCGCGGCCGTCCGGCATGGCGGGAAAATCATCCGCACATAGAAACCGGCCGCCCCATTGCATTTGTTTGTGCGGTGCGTCCAGCGCATCGATGCCGGAATACATGGGAATCGTCCGCGACATGGCGCGGCGGATTTCGTCGGTATTGGCATAACTCAGGGGCGCGCTCGCGGGGTGCGCTACAGCAGGCGGGGACGCCTGCGCTACGCGGCGGGCGATTTCGGTGAGGGCTTGCCACGACTCACGCAGGTCGCGGTGCGCGGTGAGCGCGCCGCGGAAGGCGCGGATGGTGCGGTCGGTGGAGGTGGTGGTGAACACGCTGGACCATTCGTACCAATTGCGCACCGGCAGGATCAGCAGCGCCTCGCCCGGCTCGATCAGGGCCTCATGATTCATCATCACGTCGAGGCGGATGCGGAAGGGTAGCCGTTCCAGTGCGCGGCGAACGAAGGCGCGCTCCGGCATGGTGTCGTGCAGGTTGCCGCCCAGGCACATGAGCAGCTTGATGTTTCCGGCATCGACGGCTTCGATCATCGGTCCGGTGGCCAGGCCCGGCCGATCCGGGACGGGGTGCGACCACCATTCCGAAAATCGCGCGGCCGTTTCCGCGTTGATCGGCGCTCCGCCCGGGAAAATGTTCGGCGCCACGCCGCACTCGCCGGCCGCCTGCACCGAACTCTGCCCGCGCAATGCGGCCAGACCCGCCTTGGGCTTGCCCAACTGGCCCAGCGCCAGCGCCAGATTGATCACGGCCTTCACGTTGTCGGTGCCTGCGCGGTGCTGCGTAAGGCCCATGCCCCAGACGAACAGGATGTTCTCGCTGGCGGCCAGGCGCCGTGCCACCTCGCTCATCATCTGGCGCGCGACGCCGCTGGCGGATTCGAGCTGCTCGAACGATTGAGCGCGCAGCGCGGCGCTCAATTCGTCGAAGCCCGTCGTCCGTTCGGAGATGAAGTGCCGATGCCGCGCCGCGAGCAGACCATCTTCAATCAACACCTTCAGCACGCCGTTGAAGAACGCCACGTCGCCGCCGGTCCGCACCGGCACGAACTGATCGCACAGCTTCGTCCCGAAGATGGCACTGCGCGGCGATGAAGGTACCCAGTAGCGTTCCAGACCGCGCTCGCGATAGGGATTGACCACGATGACGTACGGCTTGCCGCCGCGCGTGCGCCGGCCATGCTCGATGTAGCGTACCGTCAGCGGCTGATTGTTCGCCAGGTTCGTCCCCGCCAGCACCAGCACATCCGTTTCCATGAAATCGGAGAGCGACCCGGTCGACGCCCCCACGCCCAGGGTCGCCTTGAGCGCGGCCACGGAGGCGGCGTGACATTGCCGCGCGCAGCTATCGACGTTGTTCGTCCGGCCGACCACGCGGGCGAATTGCTCGAAGACGTAAAATTCCTCGTTGTTGATGCCCTTCGAGGTCGTGAAGAACCCGCACTCGTCGCCGCGAAAGCGACGGAGCCACTCGGCCGCCAGGTCGTAGGCCTGATCGAATCCGATGGCTTGAAAGCCAGCCGCGCCGCGGCGGCGAAGCAGCGGCACCGGAAGCCTTCCCAGCCGCTCGAGCCGGGTGTTACTGACGCCGCGAAGCTTGCTCAAATCCGCGAGGACGGCGGGGTCCAGATCGCGCCGCAGCACCTCCTCGATCAGCGAAAGCCGCACCGAGCAGAAGTGCGGGCTGTGCGGCAGGACGTTGTCGCGCAACCCATCGGTCTGCACGGCGCAGCCGTTGCAAGGACCGTTCAGCACCCGCCAGACGTTGTGCCAGCCGTCCAAATTGTCGCGCAGCGTTTCGAGTATAGAAAGAATGTGCCGTGGTTTGTTCGGGTAGAGCAGGCCGAACGGGAAATGCTCGGAAAGCCAGGCAGGCATCGCAACCGGCAACTTCACACCGCGATTATAACGGCCATCGCGCCGGAATGGTTTGAGCCGCGACCGTACGGAGCGTCGATGGCCATCGGTAGCAGCGCGCCGTCACCAGCTCCCGGAGCGGTCGCTGACGCTCGCGGTTCTGAGCCGCGACCGTAAGAGAGCGTTTTCGGCCAGCGACGGCAGCGTCCCGTCGGCCGCCCTCCGCGCGGACCCGTAACGGTTCAGCAATGCCTAACGAAAACCGACCCTAAGAAACGCCCGTTCTCTGAAAGCGCTTGCAGAACCGCCGAAATCAGAGCGCCACAACGGTTCCTGAAAAAAAATCTCCAGAATACGCGCGTTCGACCATTTTTTTTCGCTTATTAGGGATAGGAGGCGCGTTTGGCCCTTCGCCGGTCAAACCAGAGGCACGCGGGGCTCCCGCAGGAGGCGCGCAGC
>DASXUA010000516.1:0-4223 GCA_036505095.1 Phycisphaerae bacterium | reverse complement strand
GTCGCCGCACTTGTGATATCGCTGCGCTGGACGCGGAGCGTCTTGGCCGGCTTTCTCTTCTTCTTCATAGCCATTCTCCCGAGCATGGGCGTGCTCGGATTCACCAACGTGGTGGCGGCCGACAAGCACGCCTACTTGCCGATGGTCGGCCTGCTGCTGCCGCTGGCCTACGGAATATGTCGGCTTTGGAATGCGGCGCGCGCCCGGCCGCGTCGGGCCGTCGTCGTTGGGACGGTTTGCGTTCTGGCGCTGGGCGAAGGCTGCGCCGTGCGCTGGTATCTGCCGAAATGGAAGGACAGCGAAACGCTCTTCCGCCATATGATCGCGCTGGCGCCGAATGCGCCCCTGCCGCACTACGGCTTGGGCACCGTGCTGAAGGAGCACATGCGCTTCAACGACGCGGCTGCCGAATATATGGCAGCCCTGCAACTGAAACCCGATTACGCCGACGCGCACAATAATTTGGGTCTGGCGCTGGCGGGCCTTGGCCGGAACGATGAGGCTATCGATCACTACCGCCAGGCCGTACAGATCAAACCCGATCATGCCGATGCCCAGACCAATCTCGGTCATGCGCTGTTGCTGCGCGGCGAGGCCGACGAGGCTATCGCGCACTATCGCGCTGCGGTCCAGAGCCGGCCTCGCGATGCACGGGCGCACATGAATCTGGGCATGGCGCTGCGGCAGGGCGGGCAGCTTGCCCACGCCCTGCCCGAGTTTCAGGAGGCGCTACGACTCGATCCGCAGGACGCCGATATCCACACCAACCTGGCCTTCGCGCTGGCCGAGTTGGGGCGGCAGTCCGAAGCCATCGAGCACTATCGCGCGGCGGTGGGGCTGGCGCCGGATTCACTGGGGCTGATGAATAACCTCGCGTGGAATCTCGCGACGCGGCTCGATCCGCAGCTTGGCGACGCAGTCGAAGCCGTTCAGCTCGCGGAGCGGGCCTGCACAAGAACGAACCATCGCAACCCGCAGTTGCTGGATACGCTGGCAGCGGCCTATGCCGCGGCCGGGCGATTCGCCGACGCGGTCCGAACGGCGGATGAGGCCAGCGCGCTGGCAATCAAGGCTGGTGATCCGAAACTGGCAGATGGCATACGAGAGCGCCGCGCGCAGTACCAGGCGGGACGAGCCTATCGCGAACCCACGACGCAGACGTCAACTCCCTGAAGAACGTGGGCGCCTTTGGCCGAGGCGCCGTTCGCCTTAGACTAATGTCCGCGCCGGCGAAGTCGTCGATCGCCGGCCGTGAGGAAATCGGGGTCCGGTTGCATGCAGCACGGTCCGCGCAAACAAACCAAGTCAGGCAGAGCCGGCGAATTATCGAATCGCGGGGCGTCGCGGCCAAAAGACAACGAGGGCCGGCCCGCGGCATTGATATTTGCATTGATGCTGGCGGTCGGCGCGGCCGCATGTGTGGCTCACTGGTCGGTGCTCGATTCGAAGGCCCTGTCCGTCGATGACGGCGAATATCTGACCGACAACCCGCTCGTGCAGCACCCGAGTTGGGAATCGGCCGGGCGCTTCCTGCGCGAAGTGCGCGCCCCGTCGACGGTCAAAGGGTATTACCAGCCGCTGTCGATGATTTCGTTGATGCTCGACTATGCGCTGGCGGGAAGCACGGGGAATCTGCGTCCCTTTCATCGGACCAGCCTGATGCTGCACGTGCTGAACACGATCCTGGCGACGCTGTTGCTCTACCAGCTCTTCGGAAATCCGTGGGCGGCAGCGATCCCCGGACTCCTATTTGGCGTGCACCCGCTGGCGGTCGAGCCCATGGCCTGGATCGCGGATCGCAAGACGTTGCTGGCCACCTTTTTCGCTTTGTTGTCTTTAGTTCTCTATGTGCGTTATGCGCGGCACACATCCGCGGCGCCGTTGGCGCCGCCCAATCGCCAGCGCTCCATCATCTATCTGGGCTGCCTCTTCACGTACATCCTGTCGCTGATGTCCAAGCCCACGACCACGCTGCTCCCGGTGCTGCTGGTGCTGCTGGACATCTGGCCGCTGCGGCGCTTCAGTCGTCGAACGCTGCTGGAGAAGCTGCCCTTCGTGGTGCTGACGGTGATCTCGATCCCGATCACGATCGTTTCACAGTCGACGACCTGGGGTGTCGCACGGCCCGAGCAGACGCCAGCGCTGCGCGTGCCGTTGATCATTGCGCACAACATCGTCTTTTACCTTTACAAGGTGTTCATCCCGCTCGACATGTCCGCGCATTATCCTCCGCCGCAGCCGCTGGACCTGTCGCACCCGATGGTACTGGCAGGCGTTGTGGGTAGCGGTTTGCTG
This sequence comes from Phycisphaerae bacterium, assembly GCA_036505095.1. Lineage (GTDB taxonomy): Bacteria > Planctomycetota > Phycisphaerae > UBA1845 > UBA1845 > DASXUA01. The sequence continues at coordinate 1,928 of DASXUA010000516.1, read as the reverse complement.
TTGGCCGGGCTATGGCTGTCGCTACGCTGGACGCGCGCGTTGCTGATCGGGTGGCTGTTCTTCTTCGTGGCCGTGCTGCCCACGATGGGCGTGATCAGCTTTACCAACGTCGTCGCGGCCGACAAATTCGCGTATCTGCCCGCGCTCGGATTCATGCTGCCCCTGGCGGCCGGATTGGCGCATGTGTGGAAACGGCCTGTCAGATCCGCAGTGCGTCCCGCCGTGCTGAGCGCCGCGTGCGCACTGGCAATCGTGCTGGCGGTCGACACGCGCCGCTGTCTGGCGCATTGGGAGAACAGCGAGGCGCTCTTTCGATACATGGTGCGCCGCGCGCCGAACGCCAGCGTGCCGCGCGCCGGCTTGGGCAATGCGCTGCGTGAATTGGGACGAATGGATGAAGCGATCATGGCTTATCGCGAGGCGGTGCGACTGGAGCCGCGCTACATCGTGGCGCGGCTGAATCTTGCCAATGGCCTGGCGCAACAGAACAACCCGGATGCCGCGATCGCGCACTACCGCGTAATCCTCGAAAGCGATCCGGCACACCTGGAGGCGCTGAACAATATCGCCAATGCCCTGGCGGCTGAGGACCGCGTGGATGAGGCGCTCACGTTTTATCGCCGCTACCTGGCACTGCGGCCGGACTCGCCGGCCGTGCAGCACAATCTGGGGCTGGCGGTCGCGCGACAGCGCGAGATTGAAGCTTTCATAAAACAATGCGAGCAATCGCAACAGATCAAACCCGATGATGCTGCCGCGCACTTTCGACTCGGGCAGGCGTACTTCGCACAAGGACAGATTCCCGAGGCCATCATGCTTTATCGCCGTGCCGTGAGCCTGAGTCCGGCGCTAGCAGACTACCGCAAGCATCTGGGACTGGCACTGATGAAGCGCGGAATTCGGGAAGAGGCACTTCGGCACCTGAGTGAAGCGGCGAACCTGACCGGCGATGACGCCGACGTGCGCATTGCACTCGGCGCCCTGCTGGCGCAGTCGGGCCGGCCGCTAGAGGCCGCCGAGCAGTACCGCCAGGCGCTGCGGCTCAAGCCGGAACTGATCACGGTGGCGAATAATCTGGCGTGGCTGCTGGCGACATGTGACGGCGCAAGTCAACACGACATCGCGGAGGCCGTCAGTCTAGCGGATAGAATCAGAAATCAGAGTGACGGAAAGCATCCCGAGTTGCTGGACACTCTGGCGGCGTCGTACGCGGCAGCCGGGCGCTTTCCGGAGGCCGTGCAGACGGCACGACAAGCGATCGAGCTGGCCTCGGCCAGCGGACAGAAGGATCTGGCCGACCAGATCCGCGGGCGGCTGCGGCTGTACGAAGCTCACCGGCCCTATCGCGAGTAGTCTGATCAACCCCGCGATGGCTTCGGTGTCAGACCAGCATCCACGCGGCGCTCACCGCGAGAAATGCGACCAGCAGGCTGATCCACGCGGTGCCCGTCAGCCGGCGCAGCGCGCGGCGGTCCTGCGGTTCGAGATTGCGCTCGCCATACGGCCAGCCGCGCTGCGTGAACAGACCATCGATCACGATCTTGCCTAGTGCGCCGCTGGCCAGTGTCGTTCCGATCACGGGGAACACGACGATCCAGCGGATCAGCCCAAAGAGGGCGATCACAGGAACCCAGACATATCGTGCTGGCATGGCGAACGGCAGTTGGAAACCAGCGTAGCGATACAAAATAAACAGCACGGCCGCCGTCGCCGCGATCATCAGGCCCAGTGACGCCCCGTACCCCAGACCGAATCGCAAGAGAATTGCCGGCAAGGCCAAGGCGCTGGCGATCAGGCTCCAGGTGAGCATGTTGGCGGCGGCATCGGATTGTCGCACCGCGTCCGAGATGGCCAGCATGCGAACGGCCGGCAAGTCGTAGTGAAATCCGCATTCGGGACAACGGCGCGTAATCAGCCCGCGCAGGTTG
>DASXUA010000515.1:0-2387 GCA_036505095.1 Phycisphaerae bacterium | reverse complement strand
CCGAGCGCGCCAATGTTCGGGACCGTTCCCTGGAATTTGTCATGGAGGAACACAAGCGCGGCGATTCGCTGCGAACGGCCCGGCTCACCAACCGCGGCGCGAATCCGGTCACTTTTCCCGCATATGTGTGCAGTCCAGGAGGCGTCGGTCCGCCGGGGTCCGAAGTCCCGATCGGTGCGCTTGTGCAGCTCCAGCACTGGAATCCGCGCGAAGGTTGGGTGCAGGAACGGCGGCACACGTTTTGCGGCACTGGACTGGGCTGCGTCACGTTGAACAGCGGGCAATCGCAACGGATTGCGCTTCCGCCCGTATCGGCAGGCGTCTACCGCTTCAGCATCGATACCAATCGCGCCGCCGACGCCGATTGGAAAGACTGGCAACGAGCGGAAGCGACGACGGATGCCGTGGCAATTGAGTGGTGGCAGGGCCATTGATGATTTCACCGTCGCCAGTCGGTTCGGAATGCCTCGTTTTCTCAAAGCGTAGAAGCCATGACGCGCGTGGATGTTAACTTGCAATGTGTGCGCTGCCTGGCGGACTTGAAGGGCCTGAGCGCGATGGGCTACGTGTCCAATTTGCGGTCTGGGCATCGCCGCGTCCATAACAAGAGCGGACGCCGCCAGCGCTGCGAAGGCAGAAGCCACCAGAACCGCGCGAGCAGCTACGAGAATAGCCGACGATACAGCTTGTATTCATTGCGGATATAATTTGCGCACGCTCATGATGGGCGCGCGATGTCCGGAGTGCGGGCAACCGGTCGAACAATCCTTAACGATTCGAAAGCGTGGCACAGGCCGTTTTGGCGTGGTCTCAGCTTGCGTTGGATTCGGGGCGCCACTCGGGGCGCTGATCGCTCTGGTGGGCATGGGGGCGCGTTTTGGGCCGTGTGGGCCTGACACACCCGCCGCAGAGGGCGTTCTGATCGGAACCGGAGTGCTCACGCCAACGGCTTTTCTATTGGGAACAATCGTATCGGCAGCCTCGCGGTCGCGAGGACCGCTCCTGGCGAACGTGATGGGGCTTGGCGCTTGCGCGTTTCTTCTGCTATTGGAACTGGTTCACTGATCCACACGTTGCGTGATCTTGAGGCAAGTATGCAGGGAGAAGAGCCGAACCTTGAGCCGGCCCAGGCGCCCGAGATGGCGCGCATTCAGCGCGACCTGCTGTGCGCGTTCTGCGGTTACAACCTGCGTACCTTGGGCCTCCGCGCGGTATGCCCCGAATGCGGCGAGCCCGTTTGGGCATCGGTCTATCGCTTACGGCGTACCCACATGTCCTTGGGCTCGATCGCGGCGTGCGTCGGGTATCTCACGCCGTTGGCAGCAGCTTTGCTGATGTGCCTGGGCGTGGCGCAGATTGGTCCCTGCGGGAACGAAATGGGTGCAGCCGTCTTTCTGGTCACGCTCGCGGTGACGCCGCTCAGCTTTATTGTCGGAACAGTTGCGTCGTGGAATCGAGGGACGAAGGGCGCACTGGCGGCAAACGTCATCGGACTAGGGATATGCGCCGGGCTCCTGCTCGTCGCCGTGCTGCACTAAACACTATGGTACGCTGGCCTGTACGATGCCGCGCCCGAGGCGTCCTGAATTGCCTCCTTGGGCGGGTGCCGATGGCCTCGATCCTGGAACCATCACCCCAGATCGCAAGCTGGAATCGCCAAGTGACGCTATTCTAGATGTGGAACGAGAAAGACATTTTATTGGCCGGCTATGAGGACTGCAACGATCACGACACCCTGCGGAGCAACCCGGTCTTCAAGCTGGTGAGCGGACGCGCACCGGAGGCCGCGGCGCTGGCCAGCCAGCCGACGCTATCACGGTTCGAGAATGCGATCGATATCCCGTCGCTCTGGCGCCTGCACGATTTTTTCATCGACGATTTCATCCGCTCCTTCGCTCGGCCGCCGGGCTCCTTGACGTTCGATCTGGATGCGTGGGATGACCCCTGCCACGGCACTCAGCAGTTGGCGCTCTTTCACGGCTTCTACGATCAGTTCCAGTACTTGCCGCTGCTGATCACCAGCGCGGAGACCAAGCAAATCCTCTGGCCCGCGCTGCGCCCGGGGCACGTGCACGCCGCGCTGGGCGCCGACGACGATCTGGAGTACCTGGTCCAGCGTCTGCGCCAAGCCTGGCCGGACGTCGTGATCCACGTGCGCGGCGACGCTGGCTTCGGCATGCCCTGGATGTACCCCGCCGCGGCGGGGAGCGGCTCAACTTGTTCTACACCTTCGGTCTGGCCGCCAATGCCGTGCTGCAGCGCGCCGCACAGCCCCTGCTGCAGCGGGCCGTGCAGCAGTTCGAGCAAACCGATCAGCCGGCGCGCTGCTTCGACCAGTTTCTCTACCGGGCCGGAAAATGGAAGAATGCGCGGCGCGTGATCGCCAA
>DASXUA010000514.1:0-9913 GCA_036505095.1 Phycisphaerae bacterium | reverse complement strand
TCGGTGCCCGGCGATTTGAACTTTGACGGCGCTTCGAACACGTCGGATCTGCTGGCGCTGACCACAGCGCTCAACAATGGCTCGGCCGGTCTACTCGACCAGGTGCCCAAGTGGTGCATGCACTGGGGCACGAATCCCGGTCACAACCCGCAAGATCAAATTCCTGCCCAGCGACATGAACGCAGGGGGTCACCATGGTCAACCTGCTCAACGGTTGCGACGATAACCGCCTGTCCTTGATACCTGCAAGGCGCCGCGCGCTTCAGGTCGCCGGTACGGGTTCACCCGGCGCCGCCGCGGCCGCCGCTGCTTGAACCTGGTTGGCGGCCGTACCTCCCGACTCCGCGCCGCTCGCGCAGGGGCGCGGTTCCGAGTCGATCCGCTGTGGCGAAATCAGCATGATGCCGATCTCGTGCCAGCCGCGTTCGCCTGGGCGGCAGCGCACCGTCTCACCTTCGAGAAATTCGCGCGACCAGCCCGCCACGTCCAGATAGACGCGCACGCGCTCGGCGGTTTTGAGCGGCGTGCGGCTGAGAACACCCAATCCAGATTGCGAGATGCTGTGCGCCGTGGCCGGCAGCGGCGGCCCCTCCTGCCAGCCGTTCCCCGCTGGTTCCAGCACGTGCAGCCGCGCCGCGCAGTGAAACCGGTAGCGCGGATAGCGTCGGCGGCTGTCGGCCGGCTCGACGGCCGGCGGCGCAGCGACGGGAATGCCGGCGCTCTGCACGGGGCCCAGCAACTTGACCCAGACGGCGACGATTTCCGGGTCATACTTGGCGGGCGTATCCTTCTGAAGGGCCGCAATGGCCTGGCGGACCGTGAGCGTGCGCCGCTTGTAAGGCCGCACGGCCGTCATGGCGTCGAACGAATCGATGACCGCACACACGCGGCTGATGGGGTGGATCTTGACGCCGCTCAGCCCGGCCGGGTACCCGCTGCCGTCGAAGCGCTCGTGATGCTCGCGCGTCACCTGCAAGACCAGCGGGTCGAACCCGTAACGCGATAGGTACTTGGCTCCCAGCTCCGGATGCAGGCGGATGATTTCCCATTCGGTTCGCGACAGCGGTCCACGCTTTCTGAGCACCCGCCCGGGAATCTGGATGTTGCCGATGTCGTGCAGCAGCCCCGCCTGGCAGACGTGCAGCAACGTTTCGGGATCCTGATGCCCCAGCGCCAGCGCGGTGGGCACCATCCACACGGCGACGTTGACCATGTGGGTCACTTCGTAGTCGTCGTGGTGCGCCACACTGAACAGGTGCCGCAGGATTTCCGCCGATTCCGGCGCGCTGGAATGTCGTGTGACCAGGGCCACGATGGCCCGCGCAACACGTTCGACGCGCGACGCGTGCGCGCCCAGGTTCGGATCGGCCAGCAACTCGCTCGTCAATTCGACCGCCAGGCCATAAACCACCGCGCAGCGCTCGCCGATCGGCAGCCCCGCATCGGCCACGATCTGCTCGAGACAGGCTTCCATCTGCCGGCGAAAACGGAGTTGATCGGCGGACTGGATGTATACGAAGCGCGTTCCGGCTTCCAGGAGCTTCCTCCGCAGCCCTTCATCCAGCGTCGCCGCGCCGGATGCTCCGGAATCGAGTGCCGCAAAGCCGATGCGCCGGCCTGCGGTGCGCATGAAGACCGGAATCGAATCGAGCGCCTGGGCCGGAACATGCCTGAGCGGCACGGGAAGATAGCCGTAGCGGCCCGGCACGGCCGCTTCGACCGAGTCCGGAGTCGCCACCGCGCTCGGGCTGTCGGAAGGGTTGGTCGTCATCGGCATTCGGCCCCGCAAGAGCGTGCTGCACTCCGGCTCCGGCTTCGCGCGGCGGATTCCTGCCGAAGTCGCCACGTCCCGGCGCGCCGCGACGGCGGCGGACGGGCGATGAACTGGATATCGGATTTTCACGTGTGGCTCGCCTGTCGCTGGCCGGTAGGATGTAGGTGGTTTTTCAGGAGGGCCATTCATGCGCGTAGCTGTGACCGGCGCGACGGGCTTTATCGGGCGATACATCGTCAATCAGCTCCTGGCGGAGGGTTGCAGCGTCAAAGCCTGGTATCGGTCCTCGTCGGACCGCGGCGGATTCGCCAGGCCGCTCCCTGACGGTCGCGGTTCTGAACAGGGAGCGTTGGAATGGGTCGAGGGCGAACTTGGCGATGCGCGTGCCCGTCGCGCGCTGGTCGACGGCGTGGACGCGGTGGTGCACGCGGCGCTGCACCACGACCGTGGGCGCTTCCGCGGCGGCGAAGGCGAGCTGCTCGACTTTGTGCGGCTGAACGTGCTGGGCACAATTGCGCTGATCGAAGCGGCCCGCGCAGCCGGCGTAGCGCGCTTTGTGTTTCTGTCCACGTGCGCCGTACACGAACTGGTGCTGGAGGATCGTCCGCTGGATGAGGCGCATCCGCTGTGGCCCAGCAGTCACTACGGAGCGCACAAGGCCGCGATCGAGAAGTTCATCCATAGCTACGGAATCGGAAAGGGCTACGACATCTGCGCGCTCCGTCCCACGGGCGTGTATGGCCTCGCTCGGCCCATCGAGCGCAGCAAGTGGTATTCGCTCGTGCAAGCCGTATCGGCCGGCGAGCCCATCGCCAACGATCGCGGTGGCAAGGAAGTTCACGTCACGGACGTTGCCAAGGCCGTATCGATATTGCTCCGGGCCGACGGAATCGCCGGCCAGGCCTACAACTGCTACGACCGCTACATCGCCGACCAAGACGTGGCCGAAATCGCCAAGCGGCTGAGCGGTTCGCCATCCGTCATCCAACGCCTCAACGCCGGCCCGAAGCACCAGATTGTGACGGACAAGATCCGCGCGCTGGGCGTGACCTTCGGCGGGGCGCTGCTTTTGGAAGCGACCGTCCGACAACTACTCGCCACAGCGCCGCGGTAGGCGTGACGTCCGCGCGCCCCGATGGGCACAGACAAGAGGTCCGATCCCGCGGGCAGCGGAACCGGACCTCTCGTCATGATCGACCCGCGCTCGTCCTAGCGCTGGAGCAGGAACGCGCGGATCGGGTCGGTCAATTGCGTCTGGCCGCCCTGGATGGTGCGGTCCGGATTGAAGGCCCCATTTCGCGCGCTCACGTTGTTGTAAGAGAACACCGCGTTGACGCCGTTATCGACGATGTAGCCGATGTTGTCGCTGTCCACGACGATCGCGGTCAGCGAGTTCGCGCCGTTAACCGTCAGCGTGGTGTCGGGCGTCTGCGCACCATTGCGGCTCGCCGCGTTGGTGAACACCAGGACGGTACCGGTCGTATTGACGACGAACAGGTTGTCGTTCGTGTCCACAAACACATCAAAAACGTCGGTGAACGCGCCGCTGGTGATGATGCGCGTCGGCATCACGTCGCCGTTCAGGTTGCTCGCGCCCGCGTAGACCAGCACCCGGAGCGATTGGGCGACATACAGGTCGTCATTCGCGCCGAAGTTGATGCCGGTCGGGTTATTGAGCGTGCCGGCGTTGGTGATGGTCCGGACCGGCGGCAGGTTGCCATTGAACGTTCCGGCCGTGCTGTAGACGGTGATGTTGTCGCCGGTGAAGTTGGCGACCAGGACTAGGCTCGCCGCCGTGTTGACAACGAGCGAGGCCGGTCCGTTCAGCCCCGTCGCCGCGCCCTGCACGATCCCGCTGGGCTGGATGTTGCCGTTTGTGGCGGTGGCGTTGGCGTAGCTGGTCAGCGAGTTGGCCATGAAATTGGCCGCGATCAGCAGATCGTTGCCGGTGACGATGATGTCCGCGGGCTGCATGAGCTGGGTCTGCGCGCCCTGCAGATTGGTGCTCGGCTGGATGTTGCCGTTGATCGTGGCCGGATTCACGAAGCTGACCACGTTGTTGCCGGCGAACCCGGCGATGAACAACACGTCGGGCGCGGTGACGGTGACGTTGACGGAATCGGTGTCGGCGCCGCCTTGTCCATCATTGACGGTAAGCTGAAACGTCAGGGTCTCCGAAGCATTCGGCGCGGTGAACGTGGGCCCGGCCGTGCTCGCGCCCGCCAGGGTCACGGGAGTGCCCGCCGTCTCCGTCCACGCGTACGTCAGCGTGCCCCCGTCCGGATCGCTGCTACCCGATCCATTCAGCGTGACGCTTGCACCGGCCGCCACGCTCTGATCGGGGCCGGCGTCCGCGGTGGGCGGCACGTTGACGGGCGTGTTCATGTTGACGTTGACGTTCTGATTGACGTTCACGTTCTGGTTCAGATTCGCGTTCACGCTGACATTGGCATTGATGTTGGCACCGGCATTCCGGTTCACGTTCGTGTTAGCGATCGGCCCCCCGTTTCGATTCTGCTGGCCACCGCCACCGCCACCCGGCGTCCCCGGGCAGCCGGTCAAGGCAAGGAGTGCGAGCCCCAGGAGGGATACGGCCCGATTCAGACTACGGCTACGGCTTTGCATAGTATTTCCTTTCGAAGGCGTTTTACGCTACCAAAACTGGAAGAGAGCGCGACCGACCGCCTCGTCGCGTGACGACTGGGGGCATTATCGGCGGGTTGTCAGCCCGTGGCAAGTGTTCGCCAACATATTTTCGAGATTCAGTTCGGTGATGGGCAGATCAGCTTTCAGGCTACGGCGCGATGAGTTCGAGGTTGTGAATGCGGCTGCCGTTGGCTTCGCGCAGACCGAGGCGCAGCGACCGGCCCGAAAGGTCCGCCGCGCGGGGGAAACGGTATTCCGTCGTGGTGCTTTCGCCGGGCGCCAGGCCGGTCAGCAGGCGCGACTGCCGCAGGTGCCCCGGTACAATCGCAAAGCTGCGCAGATTGATCACCCGCGGCGAGCGGTTCGTCACGCCATGCCGCATGACCAGCCGGTCGCCTTCCTGGATCGCGTAGCCCCAAACTTCGATGTCGCGCAGGCCCAGCTCGAGCTGCAAGGGGATTTCCAGATAGTAAGGCGACTCGGCTTGAACCTGAATGGCGAGCTTGACGGGTTTGATGCCGGCCGGCTCGCTGGCCGGATAACGCAGCGTCACCGGGATATCGGCCTTGCCGCCCGGCGCGAGATTGACAGCGATGCGGTTGGGTTGCGCTTCCCAGTTTTCGGGCATGATCCAGCGCACTTCGGCGCTGATACCGTTGCTGGCCGGGTTCGCCAGGTGCAGCGTGTGCTGCTGCGCGTCCAGGCTGAACTCCACCTGCAACGGCGTGAAACTCACCGAGGCATACAGCGCCGGCAGCCACCGCTGGCTGCCTTGCACGAAGACCGGCGTCGGCGAAAGCTGAATCTGGTGCCGGCCGTCGGGCGCGCGGCGCAGCGCGCTCGCCCGGCCCCACAAATCAATCTGCTGCGTGGCCGAGCCGAGCTGCAGCGTGTGCAGGCGACCTTCCGGCGGCGCGGTCGGATCCCACAGGACCAGGACGGCGCCCTCCCCCTGCTTGAAGGCCAGGCACATGGCTTCCGGATCGAGCGCGATTTTCTCGGCCGGCACGGCGTCGCCCAGCACGGAGGCGATGGTGTGGAACACCACGAACTCCTCGGTGGGCTCGGTGATCACGCCATCCGGATCGGGCCGCGCGGTCCAGGGCTGCGGAATGAAAACCGTATCAGCCCCCGCGTGACGCGCGTGAATGATCCGGCGCGCCCAGCGCGTCAGGCGCGCCCGGCGCTCAGCACTGCGCCACGGCGCATCCGGCTCGCTGCGGACGTCCCCGGGGTCGGGCTCGATCCAGACCCCCAGATGTCGATAGCCCAGTCCGCGATACGGTTCCAGGTGCGCAGCGACCCAGTCCGGACCGATGGCCTGATCGATGGTCAGCGTGGCGAAATCCGCCGGCAATTGACGGCCGGCCTCCAGACTCACCGATCCGATGGTGGTCAGCTCGGCGTGGCTGAGGAAAGGTTTGATCTGGGCGCGCAGCCGATCCAGCGCCTCGGGCAGCCGCCGATCGGGCGGAATGGTCCGATCGCCATCGGCGCCCAGTTGCCACGAGCGAAAGACGCTGGCGTACGGCGCCACCACGGCCGCCAGCGCATCGCGCCATTCGCTCGGATCATCGCTCAGCACATCCAGCACCGAACGGCGCAGCAGGGCGTTAGTGGGCGATGTCAGCGGTGGCGCCGCGAACACGCCCGTCAGCGACATGCGGCGCTTGATCATATCCTGCAGGAACGCGCTATCCGGTAAGCATAAACCAGGGATGCCCGAAACCGGCAGGTCGCTCTTGGCACTGCCCGCCAGCGGGTCGGGCGCCGTCCACACCGGCAGCTCTACGGAGCCGACCCCCAAAGCCGTCAGCAGCGTGAGCCGCGTCAGCGGAGCGCTCTTGTCGACCGAATCCAGGACCGTGCCGAAGGCGCGCGCCGTCACGGTGGCGGCCCGCGGCGTGGGCTCGACGCACGCAAAACGGATGTCGCGCGTGATCGTGGCGGCATCGCGCAGATGAACCTCCAGGCGCGCCGTGTACACCCCGGGCTCGCGCGCTTCAAAACTGATCGCGACCTCCTGGTCACCGGACGCGGTCCGCTTGGAATCCCAACCTGGGGCATTCCGAGTCATGGGGGGCCGCGCCTCGTTCGGCTCCGGCCGCGCCGCGGCGTTCTCTTCGGACAGGGCCTCGTTCGTTTGGGTCGGGACTGGATACGTGGCCAACAGCTCCGCATCGCTGGAGAGCAGCTTGACAGCCGCACTCAAGCCTTCGGCGCGCTCGTCGGCCACGTCGATGAGCATCGTGGGCGGGTCGGGTGCGACGAAAACGTTTCCGACGGCGGCCGATCGCATGCGGATCGTCGGCAGTCGATAGATGCTGATGTCGTCAAACCAGGCGCCGCCGGTCACGTCATAGCGCTGAATCGTGCGGCGCGGCTGCGGGTTCACCTGCCAGATTTCGGGCTGCACGACCCAGGCCGTCAGCCCGATGCGCTCGGCCGCTGGCGGCGCGGGCTCGAGCCGAATGGTAACTTTGCGCCAACCCTCTCGGGAGCGAACAGGCCCGCCAGGGGGGCGGGCATCCTGCCCGCCGGTCGATCCCGGCGCGCCGGGAGAGCCGGGTGTTGCCGCGTCTGCCCCCAGCACCACGAACTCGGTTGCGTTCTGATTCGGTCCGACCAGTGCCGAAAAACGTTGCGTGCCCTCCAGCGGCAACCCATCGTGGTCCAGATAATAGGCCGACAGCGCGGCGCGCGCCGCGCGCAGTTCGTCGGCGCGCATCCAGCCTTCAACCAGGTACTCGCTCGCCGTACGGATTTGGGTATGCGGTCCGTCGTAGCGGAAGGCCACGTTGCGGCCATCCAGCTCGAGGCGGAACGACGGCGGAGCATCGTGCCCCACCTGGTTGTCGAAACCGCCGCGCACAAAAACCGGAAATCCCTCGCCCCGAAAGGCGTTCCAGAACATCGGCAGCGCTTCCTTGTTCCCGGCCGAGCGCTCATCGAAGTCGAACCGCCACAGCAACCGCTTCAGGTGCAGCGTGTCCCCACCGCCCGATTCGTCCTGCGCGGCGCGCCCGGCTGCCAGCAGGCAGCCGAATAGGACGGCGGAATACGCGAGCGGAGGTGATACCATGGTTCAGATGGGATATCGGAAGGGGCGGCCACTGGATTGAGAACACGTCTGAAGAGCGGACACCGGACTCTTCGAGCCACCAAGATTTCAACCGCCAACACGCCAAGTCACAGATCCGCCGTGGTGGGACTGGCCGGACACAGGAGCAACACATCGTGCGCAGCCCGCCTTTCTGCTCTTGGCGTCCTTGGCGACTTGGCGGTTATCATGACGTCCTGATGGCTCTGTCCGCAATCCAAGGAAACGCTATCTAGCGCCTGGCGCCAGTCATGGCCAACCTGTTTGACACACGCCGGTATCTGACTGACTTCGATGCGGCCCGCACCGGGCATCTGCTGACCGACGTGCTCGTTATCGGGACTGGCGTGGCCGGGGCGCGCGCCGCCATCGAGGCCGCCCAATTTGGCGACGTCATTCTGATCACCAAAGCGGTCGCGGAAGAGTCGGTCACGCGCTATGCGCAGGGTGGCATCGCGTCGGCGATGGCCGAGGATGATTCCGTCGAGCAGCATCGCGATGACACTTTGCGCGTCGGCGCGGGTCTGAGCCGCCGCGCGGCCGTCGATCTGTTGGTGCGCGAAGGACCGCGCCGCATCGCCGAGCTGATCGAGTGGGGCATCCACTTCGATATGAGCGCTGGCGCACATGGGGATCCCTCGTCGCCGCGGCGACCGACTGCGGTCCCCTATGCCCTGACGCGCGAGGGCGGCCACACCGCCAACCGCATCCTGCACAGCCAGGGCGATGCGACCGGCCGTGAGCTGGCCGAAACGCTGCTGCGAAAAGTGCGCGCGACGCCCGGCATCCGCATCTTTGAGCGCTGCTTCCTGATTGACCTCATTACGCTCGAGGGTCGCTGCGTCGGCGCCGTCACTTATCATCCCAAATATGGACACCAGCTCATCTGGGCGCGGCAGACCATTCTGGCCTCCGGCGGCTGCGGCCAGGTTTATCGCGAAACCACCAACCCGCCCGTGGCGACGGGCGACGGGATGGCCGTGGCGTTCCGCGCTGGCGCGGAACTGGCCGACATGGAAATGATGCAGTTCCATCCCACCACGCTCTACGTGGCCGGTTCATCGCGCGCCTTGATCTCGGAGGCCGTGCGGGGTGAAGGGGCCTGGCTGGTGAACCGCGCCGGCGAGCGCTTCATGCAGGAATATCATCCCGACGCTGAGTTGGCGCCGCGTGACGTCGTCAGCCGCGCCATCGTCGATCAGATGGCGCGCAGCGGCGCCACCTCGGTTTTTCTGGACGTGCGGCATATCCCCAAAAAGCATTTCGAGCAGCGCTTCCCGTACATCTCACGGCTCTGTCGAGATTTCGATATCGACGTGGCGCGAGACCTGATCCCCGTCCGGCCCAGCGCGCATTACATGATCGGCGGCGTGCTGGCGGAACTGGACACGTCGACCTCCGTGCCGGGCCTTTTGGCGTGCGGCGAGGCCGCGTGCAGCGGCGTACACGGCGCGAACCGCCTGGCGAGCAATTCGCTGCTGGAAGGGCTAGTCTTCGGCACCATCGCGGGCCAGACGGCCGGCGCGCGCCTGGGCGATGCCGAAATCCCGCGGCTCCCCGCGCGCCTGCGCAGCGAGAATCCCAAATCCTCCCGGACCGAACTGGATCTGGTGGATATCCGCAACAGCCTGCGCAGCCTCATGTGGCGCAACGTAGGCATCGAACGCCACCCGGATCGCCTCACCGAGACGCGCGAGATCATTGAGTTCTGGGGCCACTACGTGCTGGACAAGACTTTCGATGATGCCTTCGGCTGGGAAACGCAGAACTTGCTCACGGTCGCGCGGCTGATCGCCACCGGCGCCGCCGAGCGCCGCGAATCGCGCGGCGTCCATTTCCGCCGCGATTTTCCCGAAGATGCCTCCGGCGTACCGGGCACGCACACCGTCCTGCAGCGCGCTCGGGAAGCCCTGCGCGTCGCGACCGCGCCGTAATCAGCTCGATCCGCAGCACTCGTAATCAGTCGCACTGAGCGCCGGAGTGCGCCGCGTGCGCTCCGGCTGTAACGCGCCCGCTTAACATCGCCCGCCGGAGGGCGCGCATTCCCGTGAGTAATTGCTTGACGGATCGCGCGACGCCTGACACACTTACCACAGATCGTGGCGCGGTGCCCGAGACCTCGTGCCGATCTCCCGTCCTCGTGCCATTTCGACATTGAAGCTTAGCTCGTAGCCCTGGCGCGCAGCAGGAGGGGCCCGTGCAAGCCACACGATTGAAATTCACTGCAGAGGAATGGCTCACGCGCCTGTCTCGTCGGCTGCGCCCGCTCTTTCGGGCGGCCCGCGCGCCGCTGGCCGGGCGCGTGCGGGTCGCGTGCGCTCCGCTGCGCGGCCGCAAGGGGAGCCCGCGCAAGCGTTTCGAGGTCTGGCCGTGGTGGAACTCCGCCGACCAGA
>DASXUA010000513.1:0-4755 GCA_036505095.1 Phycisphaerae bacterium | reverse complement strand
CAGCAGAGTGACGTTGCCGAGCGCTGTCAGGTGCGGGAAAAGCCCGCCGTCCTGCACGACGTAACCCATTCGATGGCGAAGCTGCTCGACGTTTTCCGGCGCCAGCCGCGTTTGTTCGAAGCACACGGAGCCCGTGTCGGGGTGGATCAGCCCGATCATCAGCCGCAGCAGCGTCGACTTTCCACACCCGCTCGGTCCAATCAGCACCGTCGTGCGGTGCGGCGCGATGACCAGATCCGTCGGATGCAGCGCCGGCAGCCGGCCGTAGGATTTGGTTACACCTTTCAGCTCGAGCATCTACGGCAGCTTACCGTAATCCTCGGGCGTATCTATGTCGCGAACGACGGCCGGCGAGTCACACGGCTGCAACAAGATCAGCTCCGGATGGATACGCGGCAGCGCGTTCAGGCCCGTATCGCACGCGGGCGAGCGGACAAAATCCGCGAGCGCCGCTGGAAAGATGAGCGGATGCCCACGGCGACCGGCATGCGTGGCAATGACAATGCGATCGGGCGAAGCACGGAAAGCCGCCAGACACGCGTCAAAATCGCTCTTCGCAATTCCGGGTTGATCAGCCGGGCAAACCAGAAACCCGTCGTGCTCGCCGATGCTGCCCTGCTTCCGCCACTCCGCAATGCCCATCCGAACGGAATCGATCATCTCTGAATTCGGATCGTCGTTCGTCCCCAGCACCAGGGGTGGCATGGGCAAGCCCAGCTTGCCCGTGTTCGACAGCGAGTAACCGGCGAGTTGCTGCGCGACGCTGGAATTCGTGACCAGTACGATGCCATCCACTTCGCTGGCGGCCAGCGATTCCAGCACGCTCAGCAACATCGGGCGTCCGCCGACGTCCAGAAGCTGCTTGGCGGTACCCATGCGCCGCGACTGCCCGGCCGCAGGGATGATGGCGAAGATCCGCGTCACCGGCTCACACGCTCCAGGAAGTTGCCGGCATTCACCGGGTTGATTCGCCGTGAATCCAGCACGCCGGCCAGCAGGATACGCAACGTGTGGTACAAACCTACGTCGACACGATGCGGTTTGCTTTGGGCGTCTGCCCATTGCACCTTGCACGGCACGTGCTTCGACGGCTCGAACCAGATGGTTATGGTTCCGTCGCTGAACTCTCTTGCTGCTCCATTGCTCGTCTGACTAAGCCTACAAACGCCACTGCGGATTCGGCCGGTGATTTCCTGCCGATCGGAACTCAACACAAATCCATCGCGCGGTGCGGCACGCTGCCACGACTCCACGCTCCCGAAGAAGCTCGGCTTCTTGATGTACGGTCCGCCATATTCAGGGCAGAAGGTGTCGCAGTTGCCGCACTCGTTGCAGAAGTCCGCATAGCATGCGATTTGCATGCTCTCGCCGATTTCGAATTGTTTCGGCTCACCGAAGCTCCATGCGCCGGAGGGCTGCACGATGATATCGCGGTACTCGAACGCCACCGGCCGGGTCGGATAGCTGAAATTCGCCGCGTTCGGGCAGACCGGCAGGCACTTGTCGCAGGTGATGCAGTCGAACGTCTCGAGCTGCGAGTCGATCCGCTTGGGCACGCGCCGGTTCTGATGAGCGCGATAGCGTGGATCGCTCCTGGCCGCGGCGGCCGCCGTGCTGGTGTTCCGCCGGCCAGCGTCCGGGACCGATTGCTCGCGCAAAGGCGCAAAGGCGCAAAGGGCGGAGTCATTCGCGTTCTCTCTTTGCGCCTTTGCGTCTTTGCGCGCGATATCTGTCCGTTCACAGCGCTTCAGGATGAAATCATCTATATCTCGCGCATCGCACGCGCGCATCGCGTCGGCCAACGAGTCAAAATATCCGGGCAGCCGTCCATACCCGCCGGGCCGCAGCAGGTCCGTGCTCACGGTGATCGGCACGAAGCCGCAGGCCACCGCATCCGGAAAGTTATGGCGATCGATGCCCGCGCTGAAGCTGATCGGAACATCAGATCCGACGGCCCGCCGGAACTCATCCGTCAACGTCAGCGTGATCACGTACAGCGGCTGGCCGGAGAGGTACTGAATCGGGTTGTCAGGCGTAAAGAACGAGCGATGATTGAGCACCTCCAGCGTATTGCTGAACTTGAAGCCGAACGACCGTCCGCGCGCCGCGGCAAATCGGCTCAGCCGCTCGCACAAACCGAGCGATTCGTCGAAGGTCAGCCCGGACGTGTACACCTGCGGATTGACGGTTAGCTCGGTGTAGCCCAGCACGTCATACAGCAGATGTTCGACCCGCTCGCGGCCCAGCATCGGTGGATTCATCTTGACGATCACATCCAGATCGCGCTCGCCGAGCAGGAATTCGCAGATGCGCTCGATCTCGTTGGCCGGGCAGCCGTGGAAAGTCGAAAGCGTCACGCTGTCGGAGATGCGCGTTGGGTAATCCAAATCACGCGCGGCGGCGAACCGCACTGGGATTTCCGCGCGCAGCCGTTCGATCACCTCGCGCGCATCGCGCATGCCGTCCAGAAACCGAAGCACCTTCTCGCTGCGGATGCCCGCCAGGTCATAACCCAGGCTGATGTCGTACAGCACTTCGCCCATCGGGCCGCTGTAGGAAGGGTCTGCGACCCCGATCTGCTTGGGCGCATTGCGCAGCATGTGAACCAGCATCGACCCCGCCACGTACTCGCGCAGCGCATCTTCGACGCGCAGCTCCTGCGACCATTCGATGTTGTAGCCCACGTTGGTCATGTCGATGCAAGGCCGGCCGATCTTCAGGCGATCATCGACCTGCACCGTCTTGAGTTCCATGATCCGCGCGCCGCCCAGATAGCTGAGCACCAGGTTTTGCGCCATCTGCGTATGCGGTCCGGCCGCCGGCCCCAGCGGGTTTCCCGCCAATCGCCCGTGAAACCGCACCGTCATATCCGGTCCGCCCGCGCGCGGCACATACCATTTCCGCCGCGGCAACTCAAAAATCGACCCCTGGATCGCGGGTTCGCAATACAGCCGGGTGACAAGGTCTTGGAAAGGTGCAGGAACGAGTTCGGCCATCGCAGCACAACTTCGGCTGCGTTCAATCTATAGCTCAGCCCCGCGCGAAACAAGCAGGGCCGGCGCCACCCGTCGTAGCGCCGGCATCTTGCCGGCACGTACCGCCGGCATCCCTGCCGGCGTGTTGGCGAAGGATGATATGGTCGGCAGCCGAGGTTAGGATTTCGGCATGAAGCATCTGTACTTCATCCGCGCGGCGACAGCGAAGCACTGCTGGGACATTTACGACGCGAACACCGACGTGTGGGTATTCGGCGATGTTGCGGGATATCGCTACATGCGGAGTTGCCTGCGCCGCGCGCAAGGCAGCAGCCGCAATCTCCGCTTGCACAAATTTGATCCCCGCAGCCACAGCATGCGTGTCATCGTCGTGCCAGCCGCGCGGATTCCGATGCGAGCCCCGCGCTTGAAGGCTATCGAACGAATCGTTTTCATTGAGAGCAGGCCAGAAATGGAACTTGTGATCTATGGAAACCGCGCCGGCTACGATCGGCTCTCCGCCGCATTTGAGCGCATGATCGCGGGCGGATCGGACGGTCCGCACGACCACGAGCACGTGGACGACAATCTGCTTGTTCCGAGAAGCGTCTACCTCAACATTCGAGGCCCCCTAAGTCGTTGGAGTCGCTCCCGTCTCGGAAGTTATGCGCAGATGGTCTACCAGCGACAGCCGACCCATCTGCCGCCAGGGATCGAGTACCTGACTGCCGAAGTCTGGCCTTACGAAGAGATCAACCCGCGCAGGTCTCGGGCGCTATCGCTCAGGTGAAGTGGCATCTGTGAGCCCTCAATTAGTCGTCATATCGGGCCCGAACGGCGCTGGGAAAACCACATCGGCGCGCGTGTTACTGCCCGAGACGATGACAATCGAGCAGTTCGTCAACGCCGATCTAATCGCCCAAGGCTTGTCGCCCCTCGCGCCGCAGAGCGCCGAGCTTGAGGCCGGCAAGCTGATGCTCGCGCGCATTCGAGAACTCGCAGGACGCGGCGACAGCTTTGCCTTCGAAACGACGCTGGCCTCGCGCACGTTCAGACCTTTCCTGCTGGAGCAACAAACCCGGGGCTACACCATTCACCTGGTTTACTTGTGGCTTCGCCGCCCCGAATTGGCGATTGCGAGAGTCGCGGAGCGCGTCCGATGCGGCGGGCATCATGTTCCGGACGAGGTGGTTCGGCGCCGCTATCAGCGCGGTTTGCGAAACCTGTTTCAGCTTTATCTACCGCTGGCAAATTCATGGCTGATGTGCGATAATTCAACAGGCGAGTTGCAGCTAGTCGCCGAGGGTGGCCTTCGGGAGCAGACTCTCATCCATGACCGCGAACTCTTCTCAATCATCCAGAGGTACGCCGGTGCCTGAGCAGAAGTACGACCCGACCGCAGTGCGCCAAAGGATCACCGAAGGACTGCGCACCGCCATACGCCGCGAGGTCGACCGACGCCGCCGGCTGGGGTTACCCATCATCGTGCAGGAGAACGGCCGGATTATCGACCTCCAGACTGGCCTGCCGCCCGAGCCCCTGACCACGCCAACACCGGCTCTGATCACAGAATTCGACGATGAACCCGCACCGTGACTCTCGCGGACTCACGCCGCGGTGCCGGTCAGGCTATAATCTGGTTGGACGGAGCGGGCGCAGGCGGTCGCTCGTCCGGGACTCGCGCGCCCGCGTGCGGGCTAGCGTGTCCCGGATGGGAGGAAAGTCCGAACTGGACAGGGCACGGTGGTCGCTAACGGCGACCCGGCGCAAGCCGCGGGAA
>DASXUA010000512.1:0-4345 GCA_036505095.1 Phycisphaerae bacterium | reverse complement strand
GCAGCTCCCCGGCCCGCGTGAATAGAAGGCCATGCCATTCGCACTCGTCTGGACCGCGCAGGCTCGCGAGACCTTCGAGCAGCTTCAGGCGGCCGCCCAAGCCAGCATCGAAAAGCGGACGACGGTCGGCAAGACCAAAGTCGCCAAGCCGCCGGGATTATTCAAGCAGTTCGTCAAATGCGTGGAGTTGCTGGCTGCCAACCCGCGCCATCCCGGCCTCCAGACCCAAGAGTACACTTCCATCGAAAACCCGTACGACAAGAATGCGAAGGTCTTCGAGGCTTACGTGCAGCAGCGTACGCCCGGTGCGTACCGGGTTTTCTGGTGCTATGGGCCGCAGAAGGGCGAGATCACCATCATCGCCATAACGCCTCATCCGTAGTCCAGGGCATGGCCGTGGTGCACGGGCAGGGTGCCCGCGCCGCGAAGAAGGCTATGATAGAGGCGATGCGGCTGGCGCGTGAAATTCGGTTTTCGCTGGTGCCCGAGACTCTCGAAGGGCAGCGGCCCATCAATTCGTGGGCCGGGTGGCCGGGCACGGATGCGCTCGCGCCGTACCTGACGCTCCGCGCGACATTGACGGGTCCAATCGACCCTTCGACCGGTTACCTGTGCAACATCAAAGACATCGATGCCCTGCTGCGCGAACGGGCCGTACCGCTGCTGCAGCGCAGCTATCACCAGGGTGAACATCTCTCGACCGCATGGCTCGCACGCGCGTGCTTCGACGCGTGCGCGGCCGCGTCTCCGCCCGGCATCGAAGTCGTCGAGCTGCGCCTAGCCGTGACGCCGTACCTGAATTTCGAGATTAGAGGAAACGAGCTGCCGATGATCCGCATGACACAGTCTTTCGAGTTCTCCGCATCGCATCGGCTCTTCTGCCACGAGTTGAGCGCTGACGATAATCGCCGGCGGTTCGGGAAGTGTGCCAACCCGCATGGCCACGGGCATAACTACATTGTCGAGGTAACCGTTGCCGGATCGCCGGACGCGCGCACGGGGAGCATTGTGGACCTGAACACGATGGAGCGCGCCGTGAAAGAGGCCGTCGTCGAGCGCTTCGATCACAAATACCTGAACCTGGACTGCGAGGAGTTCGCCGAAATCAATCCGACCATCGAGAACATCACGCGCGTGATCTGGGACAAGCTGAACGGCCGCTTGGCACCGGCCCAGCTCGTGAACGTGCGGGTGTGGGAGACGCCCAAGACCTACGCAGAATACGCCGGGGCAACGTAGAGTACGCTCTCAAGGCTCGCCAAGGTTTACAGGTCCGGGCACGGATCGTGATAGTCTGCGGGACATGATCCGTTGTTTGAATCATCTTGTTCAGCCATGTTGGCCGATGTACATCCGAAGCATGATGACACCGTTTCATGGCAGCCTGATGGTTCTGGCGTTGACGGCCGCGGGTCTGCCCGGCTGCATGCGGCCGCCCGAATCAACACCGTCGCAGATGCGGCAAGGGTTGGTGCTGGTGCTGCCGGGGATCGAAGGGCCCAGTCCCTTCAACGCCAGCATCGCCAATGGCCTGCGCGACGGCGGCGTCGACGGGGCCATCGAAATCTTCGACTGGGGCACGCCCGCCGGTCCACTGACCTGGTGGCTGCACCTGACCGACTACGACCGCAACGTCGAGCAGGCCCGGCGGCTGTCGGATGAGATCCGCCGGTATAAGCGCTCGCACCCGGACGCACCGCTCGATCTGGTGGCCCATTCCGGCGGCGCCGGCATCGCGCTGCTGGCGCTGGAGGACCTGCCGCGCGAGGTGCGCGTCAACAGCGTCGTGCTGCTGGGCGCGGCCGTCTCGCCGGACTATGATCTGAATCGCGCGCTCAACGCCACCCAGCGCGGCATCTGGAATTTTTATTCGAAGATGGACGTGGGCTTCCTCGGTGCCGGCACGCTGGTATTCGGCACCGTCGATCGCGCGCATCGCGTGGCCGCCGGCGCCGTCGGCTTTGACACTTCGCGCAGCTTCGGCGATCCGCGCGGCGATCCGTACTCCAAACTCCACCAAGTGCCCTACCAGGCAGGCATGGCCGGCACCTGGAACTTGGGCACGCACATCGGCTGGTCGTCGCCCGGCTTTGTCCGGGAATGGCTGGCGCCGCTCATTCGGGCCGGCTACCCACCCGAGCCGCGGGGCCCAGCGCTGACGTTTACGAGCGACCGCACACCGTAGTCGCGCCGCCCACAGCATGCGGACGTCACCCCCCACTGGCGTGGGCTGCTCAGAACCCCGTCCGCAAGGACGGGGTGACTCACAAGTACGCAACGCCAACAGCATGCGGACGTCACCCCCCACTGGCGTGGGGGGTTCTGAGAAGGCGCTCCAGCTTCTGCGACTGCTCGGGATCGAGGTGTACGGCCATCGATTCCGTGGGGAATTCGCGGCCAGTCACGTCCTCCGCATAAGCACGGAACGCGGTGACGAGCGTGTCGTGCAGGTTGGCGTAGCGCTTGACGGCCTTGGGAGGATGACCGCTGGAGAAACCGAGCATGTCGTGCATCACCAGCACCTGCGCATCGACCTCCGCGCCGGCCGCGATCCCGATGACCGGCAGCTTGGTGCGCTTGGTGATGATCTTCGCCACCTCGGCCGGAACCGCCTCCAGCAACAACGACACCGCACCCGCCTTTTCCATGATGGCCGCGTCCTCGATGATTCGCAGCGCGTCTTCAGCGGAGCGACCCTGCGTGCGATATCCGCCCAGATGATGCACCGATTGTGGCCGCAGCCCCAGATGCGCCATCACCGGAATGGTCGCGCGGCTCATGGCTTCGACCGTGCCGGCCAGGCGCCGATCGACCTCCAGCTTTACGCAGTCGCAACCGCCCGCAACCATGAACCGCCCCGCATTGCGAATGGCTTCATCGGCATTGATCTGATAACTCAGATACGGCATGTCGCCGATCAGGAAAGAGGACGGCGCCCCGCGCCGCACGCCGCCACAAAGCGTGACCAGGTGTTCGACGGTCGCCGGCAAAGTGGATGCATGTCCCAGGCAGACCTCGGCGTAAGTGTCGCCGACGAGCAGGGTGTCAATTCCGGCCTCCTCCATCAGCCGGGCGGTCGAATAGTCGTAGCACGTCAGGACCGGGAACTTCCGCCCCTCAGCCTTCCAGGAGAGCAGCGTCGCGATGGTTGTCTTGGCGCGTTCGGCCACGCTGAGCGAGGATATGTCGCCATTGCACTCCGGGCAAGCCGATTATCTCGCGCAAAGACGCCAAGGATCTTCCTCTCTTTGCGTCTTTGCGTCTTTGCGCGAGATTTTGGGTTTTCACGACTCGACGGCCACGCCGTTCGGCTCCATAATGGGGTTTGGGAAGTCCGGCGGGCCACGCGGCGTGGCAGAGGCCAAAGGGGTGAATGATCGCCCTCCGCTGACTCATAAGATTCGTTCCTGATTATTCCAAGGCCTCCGCATGCTGCGTTTTTCAGTTTACTCCGACGGGCAACCTGCGCCGAACGTCGATCTGACCGGTGCCTATCTGGTGGGCAGCGACGGCGTGGCCCTGCGCGCCGAAATCGACTTCAAGAAGGGCGAAATCCTCGGCCACAAGCGGACGCAGGGACCGGCCGGGCTGGTCTTGATGTGGCCGGTCGCCGGCTGCGGTCGCCAGATGCTCGAAACCACGCGCCTGCAGGAGCGCGATGCGCCTTACAATCTGCACGTGGAACTTTCCCGTAGCCGGCTCATGCGCATCAGCCAGAAGCGCGAGGATTGGGGACTGTTCGATTATGCCGGCACGGAGGCGCTCGATGCCCGCGTGAATGAAGCGCGCGACCTGTTGATCGCGGGCCTCCAGGCCGAACGCCCGGCGGACGCGGCCGCTCTGGCGGACAAGTCGCTGGCGCTGGCCGTACGCGTCTCGGAGGAATTGAGCCTGTTTCATGCGGACGTCTTCCTCGGCCGGCGCAAGCAAACGGGCGGCTTCAGCCGGCGGCTGTTCGGCTGCATCGTGGATTTGCAGCGCAGCGATGACGCCTATCGCCGGCTTCTGAGCCGCGTGTGCGATTTCGCGGTCGTTCCGTTCTCCTGGCGGCACATCGAGCCCAAGGAGCAGGAACTCGACTGGAAAGCCCTCGACAACTGGATTGACTGGCTCAACAAAAACCGCATCCCGATCAAGGGCGCCGGCCTGGTGAATTTCTCCGAGCCGCACGTGCCCGACTGGCTCTACATCTGGGAGCACGATTTCGAAACGGTCCGCGACCTGCTGTACGAGCATATTCGCCGCGTGATCAACCGCTATGGTCAGCACGTGAAGGTCTGGGATATCATCAGCGGTGTCCACGCCGGTATGGCGTTCTCTTTTAACTTCGAGCAGCTCATGGAGC
>DASXUA010000511.1:0-9552 GCA_036505095.1 Phycisphaerae bacterium | reverse complement strand
GTAGCGTCGGGCCTTGTGCCGGCGCCGCCCACAAGGGGCGACGCTACACGCTGAAAACTGAAAACTGAACACTCGATCCATGCCTAAGCAACGTAACGCCTTCCGTCTCGGCCTGACCGTCCTGATCATGTTCGCCCTGCTGTTCGGGACGATCCTGTTCATCGGCGGCTCCGACTGGGGTCTGAACGCCACCCGGTTTGTCGTCCGCTTTCCGACCAGCGTTCCGCTGCCGCAAGAGATCAAGCCCGGCGCGCAGGTGTTCTGCGGACTGCAGGAGGTCGGTAAGGTCCTCGACGTGCGCTTCCGAGAAGTGACTGAGCCGCGCGATGCCCTCACCCAGCCCTCTCCCAGAGGGAGAGCGGGCGCGCCGCCGGCGCCCGAACTCTACACCTATCTGACAGTGCGCGTTGACTCGAGCGTCGGTCTGCGGCGCGACTGCCGCATCACGGCCCGCGGCCCGCTGCTGGGCGGCTCCGGGACGCTGCAGATCGACAACCGCGGTGTCGCGGCCGAACCGGTCGCGCAGGATATGGTCGTGGACGGCGCGGCGGCCGGCACCTTCGACGCCGCGCTGGACATGCTCTCGGGCGAACTGGACCCGCGCAATCAGAGGGGCCTGCTGGCGCTGGTCAAGGTGCAGCTCGACGCCGCCGACGACCGCTCGATGCTGTTCAAATTGCACAAATCGCTGGACGACGTGAACGCCATGACCGCCGGCCTGTCGCACGAGATCAACCCGGCGCAGCGCGAGGCCCTCCTGGCCAAGCTGCACGGCGTCCTCGACAACATCAACCTGGCGACGGGCTACCTGCGCGACGAGTTGCAGCCCGGGCGTGACGCAGCGCTGCTGGGCAAGGTGCACGCCGGTCTGGACGCTTTGAACGACGGTCTGCGCCAGGCCGTCAACATCCTGGCCAGCAACCGCCCGTCGATCGATCGCACCATCGCCAGCGTGGAGCGCACCGCCGACACCCTCGACCGGAAGATCGCCGCGCCGATCGCCGAGGAACTGGACGCGCAGAACCCCAAAGCGCTCCTGGCCGAGGTGCACGCCTCGTTCGACCGCCTCAATACGACCTTGAGCGACGTCAATGTCGTCACCGACAAGCTGCGCGGCGTGGTGGTGCTGAACAACGATCAACTCAATCGCATCTTCGCCAACGTCAAGGAAACGAGCGACCATCTCAAGGCCGCGTCGAAGGACTTGCGCCTGAATCCCTGGAAATTGCTGGCTAAACCCGGCCCATTCGATCCGCAACCGCCGCCGATCGTGGAGGCGGCCCGCGACTTCTCCGAGGCCGCCGCCAACCTCGACGACGCGCTCGCGCAGCTCAAAGCCATCACCGAAGCGCGCGGCGGGCGCGTGCCGGCCGACGACCCGGTCCTTTCGCAGGTCCGCGCCCGGCTCGATGCCACTTTCCAGAAGTTCAGCGCCGCCGAGTCGGCGTTGTGGAAACAGGTCGAAGGCCGCTGATCTCGGCGAGCCCGTTCCCAGCGGCTTGACGATCCGGTCCGGCTCATCGGAAAAGCCAGCGCACGAACTTGCGGTCTGCGGTCCAGGCAACGATCCTGTGGCGGAATGCCTGTGAATGCATGAGTGCATTTGATGTAATTATCGTCGGCGCCGGACCGGTCGGCGCCACCGCCGCCAACCTGCTGGCGCGCGCGGGCAAATCGGTCGCGCTGCTGGATGCCTGCGCGTTTCCGCGCCCGGCGCTGTGTGCCGGTTGGCTGAACGCACGCGTGCTGCTCGTGCTCAAGCAGTTGCAAGTTTCTGTGGAGAGGCTCGGCGCACAAATCTTCGACACCGCCACCTTTTACACGGCTGACCTGGTGCGCAGCGTGCATCCACGGTTCAAGTCCGCGCCGGGATTCGTCGTGGACCGCGCATTGATGGATCAGATGCTGGTGCGCGCGGCCGCGGGCGCGGGCGCAACCGTTCTCGAGCAGCATCGCGTGATCGACATCATCCCGCGCGAGCGCGAGGTCGAGGTCATGATCGCCGATCGGCCGGCGCTGCGTGCCCGCACGGCGATCATCGCCTGCGGGCGAAACGTGCCCACTCTGAGCCGGCTGGGTATCGGCCGGCCTTCCGAGCCGCCGCGACTCTGGTCGGCGCTGCGGCACTGGTCGGCGCCCGTGGCCGCGAGTGGCGACCCGCCCAGTCCCGTGGCCAGCGACCCGCGCGACGCACGGGCGCGCAAACGCCGAACAGGCCGGCGCGACAAGATTCCCATCCGCGTGGCCCCGAACCCGGCAGCCAAGTCCTCTGGCGCGCCAGTTCTGTCGGATGCTTCGATCAGTGTTATTCTGGGCCTGACGCGCAGCGGTGGTTTCGGCGTGCTGACGCAGTCCGCACAAGGCATCAATCTGGCGGCACATGCGCACGAGTCGCCCCAGGAGCTGACGGCCGAGCTGGAGAATCTGTGTGCCCGCCTGACCGAAAAGAAGATGTTGCCGGCCGCGGCGGACTCGTGCTCGTGCCCGAACTTGCCGCCCAATGATGCGTTTGCCTGCGAGCCGGTCCTCAGCCCGGCCGGCTCAGCGCTCGACATGGAAACTCACGTCGGCAAGCACACGCTGGTGATCGGCGATGCCGGCGGGTTCGCTTGTGCCGCCAGCAACGAAGGCCTTTACCCGGGCATGTGGTCGGCCCAGATCGCGGCCGAGGTGGTGGCGCAGGCGCTGACCGCTCCCAATTCGCAGGACGTCCTGATGCGCTTCGAAAGCCGCTGGCGCAGCGAGATGGGCGAATATCTGCGTATGCCCAACACCGATATCCAGTTCCTGATGCCGCTGATCTTCTCGAATCAGTCCATGGCCGATCGCATGGGTGCCGCCTTTTTCTGTGGCCAGAACATCTGAGGAGCACCGCCTGACGGAGGTCTGCCCGTGTCAGAAGCGTTTCGCGTGAAGATTCCCGTGCGATTCGACGATGTCGATTATGCGCGCGTGCTGTACTACCCCCAGCAGGTGCACTTCTTTGTCGTGGCGCTGGAGGACTTCTTCCGCGACGCCCTGAAGCTGCCCTGGTCGGAGGTGATGTTCGGCCGCGAGAACCTGTGCATGCCGACCGTGGCGCTGCACGTGAACTACGTTCGCCCGCTGCACTTCGGTCAGGTGGCCGAGATTGCCATCCGCGTCGGCAAAATCGGCCGCACCAGCGTCACCTTCCTCTACACCGTCACCGACTCGCAAACCAGCCAGCTCACCTGCACGGCCGAGCAGACGGTCGTCTTCGTCGACAACGCCACGTGGCAACCCGTCCCCGTCCCCGATCACTACCGTGCCGCGCTGACGCCCTTCTGCACATCCGAACCGCAACAACCTGGAAAGGCTGAGTGAGCGCTCCCACGGGCACGGACCCCCCGACGAGTCGGTTGACATGTTTCCTATGTTTTCCTATAATTTCGGAGAAGCGAGGTCGAAAAGATGGAGGTGCAGAGTGAGCGACAACTTCGAGGCGCTTGCCCGGCAACGCAAAGTCATCGGTGCGTCCGGAGTTCGACCGGCGAACTCCCTATGGAGCGTTCGGCCACTTAAGCAAGCGAAGGACGACGGTCGCCGGCTCTTCAAAGCTCTTGCGCCTCAAGCATTGGGCACAGCGATAGATCAAGCGCGCGTGTTAGCTCTCTTCCCAGACAAGCGGCCGACCGTTGATGGAGAGTTGCTCGACATCAAGTATGAGAAGGTCCAAGGGGAGGTCTACTACCGCTTAGTCGTCGATGACAAGGAGTTTGCGATTGTTCTTTTGGCCGCAAGAGAGGACGAGAACTATTTGGATACTGGGCGCAGCATGGAGGCGCGATGCTTACGAGAAACACATGCTTGCCAGGATTCGCAAGCGACAACGCGACATCGTTTAGACAGATCGGTAGGCAGGAATATGGGGATCGGTGCGATACATGAGCGCGACATTACATCACTCATCGGGCCAGGCCGCTGAGGTGTTCGAGGGCCGACGTTCGGCCGTCAGCATTCTGAGCAAGGCGGCCGAGTCGCTGAAGAGCGAAGATCGTGCGGCGCTGCGGGACATGCTCTGCGAACTGCTGGACGCGACGGACCCGGAAGTCCGTCAGGAAGTGCTCGTTTCCATTTACGAGCTGCTGGCGCCGCCGGGCTATGCGGACACCACCAGCTCGAGTGGACTCGACGAATGGATCGAGTCCAGTGACGAATCTGTGCGCCGCGCGACAGCTCGGCTTGCGCAGCAGAAGGTTCAATTTGCGGCGACCGCCAAGCGGCTGCTGGCCGAGCGCGGCCTGACGCAGGAACAGTTAGCGCAGCAGCTTGGGGTCACTCAGCCGACGGTGTCGGACCTGCTGGCCGGCAAGCACAAGCCACAGCCGAAGACATTGGGTCGGCTGGCGGATGCGCTCGGCGTGGCCGTTGACGACCTGTGGCCCACGCGTTAATGGCTCGCAGCTTGCCGCTAGCCTGTATCCCTGGGCCGACTGCGTGCATCAGCCGGACGTCAGAACCCTTGAGCTGAAGACGGCCGACGAACCCCCAACTCGTCGAATATCGAACACGACGATTCCGCATCGGGCGAACGGGAGTTAGAATGGCTGCTGCCTTCAGTCGGAGCAGCAGGATTCATGATGGCCAAGCGAACTCGAAAACCGATCGTGATGGCGCGTCTCATCCGGCGCGAGGCGGACGACGGCTCGTTCGATCTTGAATTCTGGCGACGAGGTCGGCGCGGCGGGGCGCTTTGCGGCCGCCTGGCAGATGGTGCGGGAGGTCAGCCTGATCCGAGGCGGCAATGGACATCAACCCCGACTTCAGCGATCTGTTGAAAGCCTTGAACGACGCGAACGCCCGCAATCTCCTGGTCGGCGCACAGGCGGACAGGGGCTTGACGGTCCGCCGAGCCTGCCGTAACGTGTGCAGGTTCGGCGGCTTGCGAGAGCGCGGGCAAGCCGCCGATTTGCCGCCGCTGGCTGGCGGGCGCGGACGCCCGGCCCATCCCAATGGCGGCGGGCGTTACCAGAGCTAGCGCGGAATCAGGCATGGAACTTCTCAGCCGTCCGAAAGCAGACATCTATACCCGTCCAGGAGAGTACCCGGCCCTGCGGCAGCGGCTGCGCGCGCTAACCGCCGGACTCGAAATACCCAGTCTGGTCGCGTATGCCTTCGACCCGCGCACCCGGCTGCTGCCCTATTACTTCACCAGCCACCACATGGCCCCGGCCGGGGCGCGGGCGGTGGGGGCGGCGCTGTTCGATTCGGGCCTGCCCCACACGCGCATCGTCTTGCAACAATGGACGCCCAACGTCCGGCCCAGTACGGCGCGGCTGGAGCACCGCCCCATCGAGTTGCTGCTGGTTTCCAGCATGCAGATTCACGCGGCTTACGCCTACAACCTGATCCAGGACGCCTGTCGCATGGACGGTCGGCGGCCGCTCATTATCGCCGGCGGCCCGAAGGCCATCTACGAGCCGCAGGACTTGTTCGCCATTCGCGGCGATGCGCGCGTCAATGCCGACGTCGTCGTGACGGGCGAAGAATTCGTCCTGATGCAACTGCTCGAAGTGCTGCTCGACTACCGCGGGCGGAACGGGTCGCTGCTCGAGGCCTTCCGCGCGGCGCGGCGCGATGCGGCGCTCGACGACATTCCGGGCCTGGTGTATCGCGAGCACGAAGCGTGCGATGCGCCGCTGCGCAATACCGGCGTGCAGCGCTTGGTGCGCGATCTGGACGAGATGCCGCATCCGCTGATCGGCTTCAAGCTGCTGGAGCGGCCGCACCGCGGCGTCACGCTCAAATCGCAGCCGCTTTCGGAAAAAGTTGTGCGCTGGCGCAGCCGCATTGGTTCGCTCACGCTCTCGTACGGCTGCAAGTTCAATTGCGATTACTGCCCGATCCCGGCCTACAACCAGCGGACCTACCGGCACAAGAGCGGCGAGCGCATCGCCGACGAGATGAAGCAGCTCCGCGAGCAACTCGGCATCCGCTATTTCTTCGGGACCGACGACAACTTCTTCAACAACCGCCCGGCCGTCGAACAGATGTTCCAGGTGATGCGGCGGACCCAAATCAATGGTAAGCCGCTGCGCAAACAAGTACGCTGGGGAACGGAAGCAACCGAGTTCGACACGTGGAAAAACCGCGACTTGATCAAGGATGCGCGCGCGTCGGGCATGCGCGCGATCTGGTTCGGCATTGAGGATATGACGGCCACGCTGATCAAGAAGGGGCAGTCGGTTAACAAGACGGCCGAGCTGTTCAACATGCTGAACCGCATCGGCATCACGCCCCGGCCGATGCTCATGCATCACGACGCGCAGCCGCTGTATTCGCGCACGGGGCTGTACGGACTGCTCAACCAGGTGCGCTACCTGCAGAAGGTTGGCGCGACCAGTTTGCAGGTGACGGTGCTGACGCCGGCTGTCGGGACGCGCTCGTATGAACCGACGTTCGAGAAGAACCTGGTTTTCGACCAGGTGAGCGGCCGGCGCGTTGATGAGTGGCAGTTCGACGGCAACCACGTCGTCGCCTCGGCCCATCGCAAGCCGTGGCGCGTGCAGCTCAATTTGCTGGCGGCGTATGCGCTGTTCTATAATCCGATCCGTCTGCTGTGCGAACTGATTCGTCCGAAGAACAGCCTGTTCCTGGCCGGCACCTTTTGCCAGGTCACGGGGATGTACAGCCTGGCGCACACGCTGGTGCACTCGCTCAAATGGGCGTTCCGGCTGTGGCGCGGGCCGATCGTCCGCAGGCGCTGGTCGGCTGAGCGCGCCTTTCCCCCGGCGCTGGTGCCTCGGCCGATGCTGCGTTCGAGCCAGAAACCACTCGCCGGCGTGAGTCGCGCCGCACCCGAGCTGGCGCAGCCGGTGCTGGCCGAGACGGGCGTTTAGCACTGCTACCATGTGTTGTGGTGCGGGCCTCTGGCCTGCACCCCGGCGCGCAGGCGCCGGCTTCAAAACAAGCATCGCTAATCGATCGATTTCCACCAGGCGATTCCGGTGCTCTGCATCTGCGGATCGGCGTAGGGAATGATGCGGCCGCCGAACAGTTCCAGCGGCTTGTCGGCCGCGACCGTGTGCCCGATGACCAGCCCCAGCACGCCTCCGAAAACCACGTCGGAGAAATAGTGCTCGTGATCCTCGAGCCGCTGGATCGAGACCAGGCCGCCCAAGGCGTACAGCGGAATGCCGGCCAGCGGGCCGTATTGCTCGTGCATGACGGCCGCCAGGGCAAACGTGCTCGAAGCGTGGCCGCTCGGGAACGAGCTCCAGTCGCCATCGGGGTTGCGGTCCGACGTGGCCACCTTTCCCAGCAGCGTCGATAAGCCCGTGATGACCAGCGCACTGGTCAGCTTGCGGCTGGTCTCATAGGTCTTGTCATTCTGCATTTGCTGTCCGGCGACATACAGCACGCCGGCCAGCGCGAAGTGCGTGCCGGGGCTACCCGTGATCGCGAAAATGTTGCTCACCTCCGGCTCGAACGTGCGATGCGTGCGATAGCTGCGCTCGATCGTGTCGTCCGGACCGGTTTCCTGGATCGCCAGACTGCCGCCGTAACTCAGACCCAGGATGAGCAGGTTGGTGGGCGAGCCGTAGACCTTCTTCGTATCCGCCCAGAGGTCGGCCGGGAGCGCCTTGACGTCACGTTTGACCGTCGCACCGAAGCTGGCCAGCGGCGCGCGCGGGCTGGCGGCGCCGAAGCTCGGCAATTCATCGCGGGGCTGCGTGGATGACGGCAGTTCATCCGCGCTCGTCAGTTGGTGGTGCGTCTGCTCAACACCGTCGTCGCCCAATGGTTGCCCAAGCCGAGCGGCCTGGATATCGGGCAGCTCGCGGCCGATGGCTGCCAGAGAATCCGTCTTGATCGAGCTGCAACCGACCGCGCCCGCCAGTGTCAGGAACATCATCCATCGAAGCATGGAATCAAGTCCTCGGGACAGCCGCATGGTATCCGCCCTGACCAATCTCGTCCGCTTGCCAGGAAATCTGGCCGCACGGCCGCTCTACTTCTGTCGGTCCGCGCGGCTCCGACACTCCAGTGGTTGCATGGCAGGGGGCCATTAGTACAGTGCTGCCGGATCGAATTCACCCGGCCGGCGAAAACAGACCGGCTCCTTCAGGCGCGGGTCCGCCGCATGAGCCAATCACCTTCGCCAGACGCGCTCGCCCAGGAACTGGAGGGAATCCGCCGTTTGTTGGCGGCCGTGCACCAGGTCATGCGCGTGCTCTCGACAGCCGCCACGCTGGAGCAGGCCGCGCCGGAGATGCTAGCGGCTCTGTGCGCGGCGCTCGACGCGCGCCTCGCAGCCGTGTGGCTGCCGGATGCCGCCGGTGAGGCGCTGCGCTGCGCCACCATCTATCCCAGCGTGGATGCGGCGCAGGTCCCTCGTTTCGAGCGCGAGACCCGCGCTCTGGTGTTCCATCCCGGCGCGGGCCTGCCGGGGCGCGTCTGGCAAAGCCGCCGTCCCGACTGGATTCCCGACCTGTGGCGCGCGCCTGACTACTACGTTCGCGCCGAGGTCGCGGGCGCCGCGGGGCTGCGCAGCGCCCTGGCCTTCCCGGTCCTGGCGGGCGATGAGTTCGTGGGCGTGATTGAGTTTTATTTCGCGCATCCTGTGGAGCCGGGTACGGACCTGCTGGAGATGATGGCCGTCGTCGGCAGCAATATCGGACAGTTGATCCAGCGGCGCCAGGCGCTGGACGAGATCCAGCGCCTGAATGAAACGCTCGAGCGGCGCGTGGAGCAGCGCACGCGCGAGCTGCAGCAGCTCAACCGCGAGCTGGAAGCCTTCGCCTATTCCGTGTCGCATGATCTGCGAGCGCCGCTGCGGCACATGCTGGGATTTGCGGAGCTGCTCCGTACACGCCTGGGCCAGCTTGATGAGACCAGCGCCCGCTATTTGCAGACCATCGTCGATGGTGCCAAGCGCGCCGGCGTGATGGTGGACGAGTTGCTCGCGTTTTCGCGCACCTCGCGGACCGAGCTGCGCGCCGCCGACGTCGATATGCGCCAACTCGTCGAGGAAGTGCGCAACACCCTGACGTCCGAGACGGCCGGCCGAACGGTGGAGTGGGTGGTCGGGGACCTGCCGCGGGTGCAGGTCGACCCGTGGATGCTGCGGCTGGTGCTGTCGAACCTGCTCTCCAACGCGTTGAAATACACGCGCCCGCGTCCCGCGACCCGCATCGAGATCGGCTGCGAGCCGCACGCGCAGGAGTACGTGTTTTTCGTGCGCGACAACGGCGTGGGTTTCGACATGCGCTATGCCGACAAGCTCTTCGGCGTGTTTCAGCGGCTGCACTCGCTGGAGGAATTCGAGGGCACGGGCATCGGACTGGCCAGCGTGCGGCGCATCGTCGAGCGCCACGGCGGGCGCACCTGGGCCGAGGCCAAAGTGGATGGTGGTGCCACCTTCTATTTTTCCCTTCCGCGCCGCAGCCCGCCGGACACCGGCAGCGCTGGAAGTGATGTGTAGCCGTCGGGCGCGCCAGCCTTTGGACTCAGAGGCCCTGAGAATCTGAGGAACCCTTGAGCTAAGTAGGAACGCAGAATCACGGTGGGTGGCATGGCTTCACGGCGGAG
>DASXUA010000510.1:0-5612 GCA_036505095.1 Phycisphaerae bacterium | reverse complement strand
GTCGATCCGGGCACTGTCGCTGGAATCGTCCGGGAAGCCGGTGTTCGGGGTCCAATTGTGGCCGTTCCAGTTGCTGTTTTGTGCACCCGTCCACGTGAACGAGGTAGCGTAGACCAGTGCTGCGCCGGCCAGCAGAGCCAGCGGCGCGCAGAATGTGCGTGACGCTTTCATATTGCGTACCTTTCGGTTAAGATTCGGACTGTTTACTTGGCCCGCGCGGTCGCGCGCCTTACAGCGCTGCGGCCGTCGCGGGCCTTCCCTTTTTCTTGGCCACAGATTCGCGATTGCGACGCGTGTGATTCGGTTGGCTTCTTCCGGGTCACCTCCTTGTCGTGGGCGCGCCCGCGTTACTGCGCGCTCGGCTGCGGACCGGCGATCTTCGCGCGACGTTCGTTTTGGTGGACAAGTCTGCCGCGCTTCTGCTGACGTTTGCATGATAGCGAAACGCAGGCGTCCATCGCTACCTGACTGTTGAGTCGTGTCTGCGCCGCGCTTACATCCCCGCACCGCCATCCTCGCGTTGCATCCGGATATATCCGCGCATCACGCACGCGACGACCGCAGCGCGGCTGAGCACATCGAGTTTGCGCCGCAGCTCGTCCATGTGCATGTGGACCGTGCCCTCGGAAATGCCCAATGCCAGGCCGATGGCCAGCTCGGTCTTGTCCTCAAAGATGCCGGGCACCATCTGCGCCTGCCTTCGCGAAAGTCCCATGCGGGGCGACTGGTGCCCCCATTGCCGCGCGCTTAGCGGGAAATTCCCGCCCGAACCCGAGGATCGCTCATGATCTTCCGACATGTATTGCCTCCTTGATCGCCTTGATCCACGCGGGCCCGCTCATGCGCGCCCCTCTATCCCTAAATAAGCGAAGAAAAAAACGCGAACGCGCTAAATCCGAGAAAGAGTTTGGGCAAATCCGAGACGATTTCCGGCAAAATGAGTGAGTCGCCCCATCGCGGCGAGGCGCCCACGCGGTCCACCAACTCACGAGCGCTTCGTCTGCGAGCGCACTTCGAAAGCGCGAGGCGGAAAACGTCAACTGATCGCCGGGTGCGCGCGTTTGGTAGCGTGATCCGTGTCGGCTATGACGCGCGCGTGCTCTTGCGGGATGAGCGGCGCGCCGCTGAAGCGCGCGTGCGCCTGCGTGAATTCCGCGCCGAAGAACAGGATCACCGAAGAATAGTAGATCCAGACCAAGAGCACGACGAAGGAAGCGGCCGCGCCGTACGCCGATCCCACCGTGCCACGCCCGAGATACCAGCCGATCACGAACTTGCCGATCGTGAACAATACGCCCGTCGCCAGGGCGCCGATCCAGACATCGCGCCAGCGAACCTGTACATCGGGCAGGTACTTGAAGATCAAGGCGAACAGCAGCGTCACGATGAGCAGCGAAACTGCCACGTTCACCACGTTCCACTGGCGGAGCGAACCCGGCAATTGATCCTTCAGATACGTGCTCAGGGCCGCGAGCGCGGCGCTGAACACCAGCGACGCCAGCAGCAGGAACCCGACGCCCAGCACCATCGCCAGGGAAAGCAGACGCTTCTTGATGACGCCGCGCACGCCTTCGCTTCGCGGCTGAACCTCCCAGATCACGTTGAGCGCCGCTTGAAGCTGCAAGAACAAGCCGGTGGCGCCGGCGAGCAAGGTCAGCAGTCCGATGATGGTCGCAGTGATCCCCTGGTGCGGCTTGGCCGCGCTGGCCAGGATACTTCGAACGACTTCGGCGCCGGCGTGCCCGAACAGTGTCTGAAATTGATCCAGAAGACGCTGGCTAGCGGCTTGCCGGCTCCAGATGAGCCTGGCAATTGCCAGCACGACCAGCAGCAGCGGGGCCAAAGCCAGCGCCGTGTAGTACGACAGTGCGGCCGCCAACCGCAGTGCGTTGTCCTGGCGGAAGTCACGCACCGTGGCCGCGATCATGTCCCAAAAACGCCGTGCCGACATAGCCCTCAGCCGCCTCGCAACCCCGAAGTTGGTTGCCAGCCGAGCGCGTGGCACTTGGCGGGCCAGAGCCTGCGCGGATCGGGCGTTCCCGAGACCGGATGTGGGAGGGGCGCGCTCGCACGGCTCCACCAACCATCACGTTACGGCGACACCAGTTGCTCGTGAATCGGGTCTCGATTGTGGCCCGTCCAAAGTTTGTTCGACGCGACCGACCCGAGCGGAAAGCCGGGAACGCCGTTCGGAACCACGTTGCCGTTGGCGTCGAGCTGATAGCCGAGCTGCTTCAGCCGCAGGGCTTCCGCGTGGCCGTCGACAAAAACTATGTTGCCGCGCCCGCGATGGCGCATTTCGACCGGCGACATCATGAACTGCGGACCTTCGGCAGGCGGCGGGTCATCCTCGTCCGGACCGTAGTCCGCCGCGAAAGCTTCGGTCGCCAGGCGCGGCGGATCGAGCGTGTACGAATGGAACCCGTGCCGCAGCCCCGCGCCGCGACTGTCGCCGATCAATACGGTGGCCGAGGGCGCGTTGATGGCCGATTCCCGCACGGGAAAGTTGTCATACTCCGAGCCGGGCGCGAGCGGCTCGTCCGTGCGCGAATTGCCGAGATACTGATAGTTGAAACCATAAGCGCCGTCGGCGATGTGGCGCGCATAGCGCCGATCGGTCAGGCTCGGATCGAGGAAATAGTTGTTCGTCATCTGCGTGCCTAACCCATCGAGCGACTCGTCATTGAACTGCCCACCCGGAAGGCCGGCGAACGGCGCCGGATCGATGACGGGTCCGGCGCCGGTCGGAATGAACCAGTGCCAGCGCGGCTCTTGCGCGCCGTATTCGTTGACGTACGTCTGCGGGGTGCCGTTCACCAGCGTGGTGTGCAGGCGCAAGGGATAGAACAGGCCGCGATTGTCGTGCAGGTACAGGACGGTCGAGACCCCCAGCCGTCTCAGGTTGCTCAAGCAGACGATGCTCTTGCTCTGATCGCGCGCCCCCGCCAGCGACGGCAACAGAATCGAGATCAATAAGGCGATGATCGCCACGACAACCAGTAACTCGATCAGGGTGAAGCCGCGCCGCTTTGTGTTCATGTTTCCATCTCCGAATCAAGCCCAAAGGTGCTCACCGCGAGCACGTTTATTGAAACTGAGTCTCATTTACCAGGCGTTAGCCGGACTTGTCAATGGCTTAAATGAGAATCGGTATCATTATCAACCGAATGCGCTAGCGGCAAGCGAATTGAGAGCGTCGGAAAGCTTTTCCTGATCAGTACTTACGATTCGACCAGCTTCGACAACCGTGCGGCCCCTCACCATGACCTTGTCGGCCCGTGGGGCATGGCAGAGGACGAGCGCTCCGAGCGGATCCTGCGCGATGGCTCCGGCGAAGGCGATGTCGTCAGCCCGAAAAAGGGCGAGATCAGCGGCCATGCCCTCAGCAATCCGGCCAAGCCGGTCGCGGCCCAGGCAAGCCGCCCCGCCGACCGTCGCTAACTCGAAAGCCTCGGCCGTCCGCAAGCCGGCCACGCCACCGTTCACTCTCTGCAGCAACAAGGCCTGCCGCGCTTCGGCCAGCACGTTTCCTCCATCGTTGCTGCTGCTGCCGTCCACGCCGATACCGACGGTCACCCGCGCGTCCAGGAGTCGCCGGATCGGCGCGATGCCGCTGGCCAGGCGCATGTTCGAGCACGGGCAGTGCGCGACGGCCGTTCGCGTCCGAGCGAGCGTAGCGATGTCGGTGTCGTTCAGGTGAACGCAATGGGCCAGGTAAACATCCGGCCCAAGAAAGTTGTGGTGCTGAAGGAACTCGATCGGCCGCATGCCGAAGCGCTCGCGGCAATAGCGCTCCTCGTCCAGTGTCTCGGCCGCATGCGTGTGCAGCCGCACGCCGTGCGCGCGGGCCAGCGCCGCCGTGTCGCGCAGCAGTTCGGAGCTGACATTGAACGGCGCGCACGGCGCCAGATCAATGCGGCACATCGAGTAGGACGATGGATCATGAAACCGCTCGATCGCACGGCGGCTGTCGTCGAGGACGCGCTCCTCCGGCTCGGTGCAGTCGTCGGGCGGCAAGCCACCTTTCGACGCGCCGACTGTCATGCTGCCGCGGCAGGCATGGATGCGGATGCCCAGTGCTTGAGCCGCCTCGATCACCGCCTCGATCCGTACGTCCGAAGCCGGAGGAAACAGATAGAAATGATCGCTGGTCGTGGTGCAGCCTGAGAGCAGCAGCTCCGCAATACTAACCGACGCCGCCGCGCGCACGGCCTCGTAGGTCACATGCCGCCAGCGACCGTAGAGCGTTGTGAGCCAATCGAAGAGCGGCGCATCCTGCACGGCCGGCAAACAGCGCGTCAGGGACTGGTAGAGGTGATGGTGTGTGTTGATCAGCCCCGGAATGACCACGTGCTTGCGGGCGTCGATGATCTCGGCGCCCGCTGACTCGGCGGTCGATACTTCCGCCGAAGGGGCGAAACGGGTGATCACACCGTCATCGATAACGATGGCGTGGTCACGAAAAACGCGCGGTCCGCTGGCGGTCGGCGTGACCACAATCCCGGCCTGAACAATGCTGCGCATTCGGCGGCATTCTAACCCTGCGCCCGATCCAGTTCATCCAAAGTATCTGGGTCCTCATGCAGGTGGGTGCCACATTCGGGGCAAATACCAGACGTGTTGGCGGTCAGATCGTATCCGCGCTTGGGGCACGTACCCCGCCGACGGCGGCGACGGAACCGCCCGCAGACGATGGACACGGCTGGATAAATCAGCAACAGCAGGACCGGCAGCCAAACTGGAACGCTGAGGCAAGTCGCGCGCGTGTATCCAAACGTGCGCACGGTTTTTCCGTCGCTGAGCGTAGCTGAATGATAGTCTTGCTGCCAGCAGCGGATTCCATAGAAAGCCCAGGACGTATCGACAGGCACGGGCGGGCGCAGGCTGACCGCGTAATACGCCAGGCACCAGATGCCGCCACTGCTTACCCCGCAATCTAACTCTCGCATGACAGCGCTGTTTCGGGGGAGGTGTATCCATTTCAGCGGATGCCAGTACGAGGCAATCCACAGGCAACCCATCCAGCCGCTAGCCATCAGCAGCACGGATATGATCACGCGCCGCATCATGGACTCGCTCCGCTGGCGCGAGGTTCCGTGCGCATAGCCACTCTGTCGACGGTCTGCTTCACGAAGTGACATGCGCCGCCATTCATACCAAACTGGGCGCGCGGCGCATCCCGCAGCAATTCAGGAAGCCGCCCGTACGAAGGCTGCTCGCCGGTGGGACGAAATTGGCATGTGTACGACGTGGGGCCACGGATCGCGCTGCGCTTCTCGCCCATGTACCACTGGCCCGGCCCGGAGCCCGCCGGGTCGATCCCATCGGCGAGCACGAAAGTATGGGTCGTGATGAGCGGCGATGCTCCCATGCTCACGCGGCCGAGATTGGCCCAGATGACACGCCACGGAATTCGCGACGGCAGCTTTGCCTTGCCGTTGCGAATCGGATAGACGTGCAACTCGGCCACGTACGGCTCCTGGAAAATCGGCCGGTCTTCGCGGACCGCTATCAACCAACCACGGTTAGCGGGCGTGCCATCCAGATCAATAAACGAGTACGTCTCGCCCCATCCAGGCACCTTGTGCGCAACGATGCTGATCGGAGCCCAG
>DASXUA010000509.1:0-2242 GCA_036505095.1 Phycisphaerae bacterium | reverse complement strand
CCGCCCGCGCCGCCACCGGTCACGATGCGCTCGAAGCCGCCGAAGAAGACGGTGGCGCTGACGCTGGCCAGGTTCAGCG
The DNA here is from genome assembly GCA_036505095.1 of Phycisphaerae bacterium. GTDB lineage: Bacteria > Planctomycetota > Phycisphaerae > UBA1845 > UBA1845 > DASXUA01. Next base: position 2,163 of record DASXUA010000509.1, on the reverse strand, counting down.
CCGCCCCGATGAGGGCCACCGTGGTGACGACCATGAATTTCCCGACGATCAACTCGAAAGGCGGAACCGGACAGACCATGAGGGTCTCGAGAGTGCCGCGTTCGCGTTCGCCGGCCGTCAGGTCGATGGCCGGATAGATCGCCCCCGTGATCGTCATCAACACCAGGATCAGCGGCAGAATCTGCCCCAGCAGCGAGCCGGGCGTGGTGATCCGCTGGGACTCGAGGACTATGGGCCGCAGCGCTTCGAGCGGGATCCCGGCGACGAGCATGCGGTGCGTGAGCTTCTCGTCGCGCAGCAGGCCGAATACGGAGGTGAAACGGCGAAAAGCCGCGGCGCTGCGGACTTCCTCGGGGTCGTAGGTCAGGCGCGCGTGGAGCTGCCGGGTGGCTGGGTCGTCTTCATTCTCCTCGCTCAATTCGATGCCGATCTGAATCTGGCGGTTCTCGATGGCGCGCTTCAAATCGCGAACAATGCCCACTTCAGCTTCGTGCAGCATCGTGCTTAGGTCGTCGCCGCGGGCCTCGTGCGCTTCAAGTTCCACGTTGGCCCATTCGGTCTGATCGGCTGGTGCCGAAGACGCCCGGCCGGGCGGATTCCGTCGCACGTAAATGTCTGCGGCCTCATGCGCCAGCGCGCCGAGCCAGAGCTGCTGAGGTTTAGAAAGAACACCCACGACCAGCTTTTCGGCCGCGATCTGCTGGGTTTGCAGGCTGAGTGCTTGAATCGCGCCGAGCATCAGCAGCGGATACAGTACGATGGGGACGACGAGCAGCGCGACGAGCGTGCGCCGGTCGCGCATGATGTCGATCAGCTCCTTGACGAACACCGTGCGCACGCGGCGGGGCAGCAGCATGGGCGAATCCTAACCGCCCGACTGCCGCGGTTGAAATACCACGGCGGCGGTTTGCGGCGGATCGGAATCGGACTCTGAGGGATTGAGGATCAGAGAAGTATACGAACTAGAAATCCTCACGTTCTCAGTCCCTCTGAGTCCCAAAACGGCCGGGCGATTAACTGAGCGTGCCGTTGCCGACGAGCTTCAGGAAAATGTCCGAGAGGCGCTGCGCCCCGACCTGGGCGCGCAGCTCGGCGATGGTCCCTTCCGCAATCAGCCGGCCGTTGTGCAGCAGGCCGACCCGATCGCACATGCCTTCCGCCTCGTCCAGGTAGTGTGTGGACAGCAGGATCGTTTTGCCGTCGCGCCGCTCGCGCATGATGAAGTCGAGAATGACCCGGTTGCTCAGCACATCCAAACCCAGCGTGGGTTCATCCATGATGAGAATCGGCGGATCGCCCACGAGGGCCCGCGCGATGTTGGTGCGCTGCCGCTGGCCCGTGGAGAGCGCGCCGCAGCGCAGATCGGCGAACTCCGTGATTCCCAGGCGTTCGATCAGATGGTCCACGCGCGCCTGGGCGGCCGCGGGCGGCATGCCGTGCAATTCTGCGAAATAGGTGAGCAGCTCGCGCGGCGAGAGACGCTGATACAGGCCGGTGTTGGCGGTCAGGAACCCGATGACGCGTTTGACCTGCTTGGCATCCTGCGCCACGTCGTGCCCGGCCAGAAGCGCGCGGCCGGCGGTCGGTTGCATCAGGCCGCTCAGGATGCGCAGCGTCGTCGTCTTTCCGGCGCCGTTCGGACCCAGTAGGCCGTAGATCTGGCCCTGCTGGACGCGAAAACACAATCCGTTCACGGCCGCGGTCTCGCCGCCGTCCGGGCGCGGGAAGCGCTTCACCAGGCCGTCGGCGATGATCATATCCGCTGGTGCGTGGTGAACGGTGACTGGTGAGTGCTCGGGCGCCGGCGTTTGCTCAAGAATGGGGGACGTCCGGCTGCTGCTCATTGACCCATAGCTACTGGCTGGCGGGTGTACTTGCAAGCCGCGAGCGATCAGGGCGACGGCGCGGCGCTCGTCGAACTACTGAACTCGAACGCACCCAAATCGGGCGCCGCGCCGGAGTAAGTCAGCGACACGCCCTGACCGGCCTCCCACGCCAGAGGCCTATCGAGCGACAGAGTGTTGGAATCGTAATCAATCTTCCCAATGCGCGCAGTCTGCGTCTGCCCCTGAAGCTGGATTTCATCGCCGTCCAGCAGCCCATCTCCGTTGGCATCCGGCAGGTCCGTGCCGGTGGTTTCAATCCCAAATCCGTCGCAGAAAT
>DASXUA010000508.1:0-1678 GCA_036505095.1 Phycisphaerae bacterium | reverse complement strand
GTCTTGGTCCGTTGATCTTGCGAGTTGAGACGGCCGCGCTGGCCATTGCGGCCGCCGTAGGTCTGCTGGGCGCGCCCCAGAGCTTGGACAAGGGTTCCCCCGCATGACGCCAACGATGAACGTGTACTACGTCTACTTCCGCTATAAGCCGCCGGGCGAGAAGAAGCCCGGCCCGGTGCGGCATTTTCGCGTGTACGCGCGCAACGAGGACGAGGCGCGGAAACTCGCGGCGGAACAGGCGCGCTATCCGGATTTGGAGATCATTGAGATCAAGGAGAGTTTGTGATCATGGTCGTCGCGCTGGTCGTCTTGGCGTGCTTCGGGACGCGCGATTTTCAAAGCGTCTTGCACATCGGGCGGATCGATGGCTCGTCGAGCGATCTGAAGACCGTTGCGCTCGACCAATCCATCGAGGCTTACGGCGAGGGCAAGCCGATTCCGCCCGACGAGTGGCCGGCGGTACAGCCGGGGGCGCATGATGCCTGGGGCGGGTCGCATGCGTACAGCTATTCGTTCGAGCTTAATGCCCAGCAGCGCAGCGGCACGTATCGGCTCCGGATCGGGATTCTGGGCGGCCACCCCTGGACACCGCCCAAGCTGCGCGTGCGTATCGGCACGGATATGGTCGGCGAGTATCGCGTGGCCGCCGGGCGGCAGCTTCATCCGCAGGACGGCACGCTGCAGGACACGAATCCGGCGGTTTTCGAGATGGACGTTCCCGGCAACTTGATCGCGCCGGGAAAAACGCTGGTGACCATCGAGCAGGCCGGGCCATGCTCATGGGTTTTCTATGACGGCATCGAGGTGCTGCACTCGCCCGAGGAAGCTCCCGGGCAGATTGAAAACCTGACGATCAGCATGCTGCCGATGGTGCGGCGCGCTGCGGGATCCGGCGAAGGCGAGCAGGCCGGACGGATCCACGCGAAGGCACGCGGTCTGCGACCGCCGGTCACCCTTCGTTGTGAGCTGCCGTCCGGCACAGTTGAGCGGACCATTGGCACGGGTGAAGCCGTCGTTCTGAATGGCGCGCTCGAGACCGATTTCGCGCTGCCGATCGCGAGCGAGAGCAGAACCTTCGACTGCACGCTTTCGGCCAGCGCGGCGCGGGCCGGCACCCGCCTCGCGCAACAACCTGTGCGGCACTTCGAGCTCTATGTCGTGCCGCAAGCGCATTTCGACAATGGCTACACCGATTCACAGGAGGAATGCGTCAAGCGCCATCTGGCGAACATCGATCGCGCCATCGAATTGGCGGAGAAGCACGAGAACTTCTCCTGGACCAGCGAGAGCGCCTACATCGTTGAGCGCTGGTGGCGGCAGGCCAGTGCCGAGGCACGCGAGCGCTACGACCAGTTGCTCAAGAGTGGACGGTTCGGCTTCGACGCGGGCTATTGCAACATTCTGAGCGGGCTGTGCACGGGCGAGGAGCTTTACCGCTTGTTCTCGTTCGCGGGGGCGTTCGCCCGCGCGCAGCAGATCGATCTTACGACGGCCACGATCACTGACGCTCCTTCGCACACCTGGTCGCTGCCACAAGTGCTGGCGAGCTGCGGCATACAATTCCTCAGCATCGGCTCGAACCCGGACCGCTCCGGGCTGGCGCCGCTCGAAAAGGACCTGTATTACAACCCCTTCGAGTGGGAGGGGCCAGATGGTGCACGTGTCTTGACATTCATCC
>DASXUA010000507.1:0-2586 GCA_036505095.1 Phycisphaerae bacterium | reverse complement strand
CGCTCCTCGTCAGCCACGTTCAGGTTGGAGAGCTGCCGTTCGGCGTCGTCATACCGTCCGGCATGGATCAGGTCGGCAACGCGCTCTAGTTGCATCGTCATGATTGGTGATCGTGTCCTCTCGTGTTGGGTTGGCGACAGCACGACCGTCCGGCAAGCGTCCCGGTAGTCATGCGGCGTTACGTCTAAGCCGAAGCACGCAGAGCATACCCAGCCGCCGCCGCTTATGCAAGTCCCATGCCGCCGCCTAAAATGCCCGTAGGAGCGGTCGGGGTGGCACGGTCCGGCGTAGCGAAGTCGCAGCTCCTCCGTGTCGCAGACCCGCCGCGTCGCAGATCCGCCGTGACGGGGTGGGGCGGGGCGGGCGGAGCCGGGCCGTGGCGCGGGCCGAACCGGCGCGGCGGACCGTTGCCCCCGGAGCCTCGTGACGGATGGCCCTATGGCATTCATGAAATTGATTTCAGTCGATCGCTGTCCGCCCGGTGCGGGCGTCTTCGTGCCGTTCCGCGACCTGGAATTGGCCGTCTTCCATCTAACGGGCCCGACCCGCTTCATCGTGATCGACAATGCCTGCCCGCACGCCGGCGCCAACCTGTCCGGCGGCTGCCTCGAAGGCACCATCGTCGAGTGTCCCTGGCACCAATGGCGGTTCGACCTGGACCGAGCCGTCTGCATCGAATCCGATCGTGCCCGCCTCACCCGTTACCCCACCGAAATCCGCAACGGCGATCTCTACTTCGACCCGGACGCCGTCCCCTGGTCCGACACCTGAGATTGGGGGCCGCGCGTCCCACCCCCCATTTCGGAATGCAGTTTTCCGACCTGATCCAGCCGCTCCTCGGGCACGCTGCGCTGCGTGATCAGCCGCGCGCCGCGCGAATAGGTGAAATATGAGTAGACCCACTCGATCAACACGATGATCCGGTTCCGAAACCCGATCAGAAAGAAAATGTGCACCGACCACCACACCATCCACGCGATCCAGCCGCGCAGTTTCAGACCATCAATCATGCCGACTGCGGCCGAGCGGCCGATCGTCGCCAGCATGCCCCGATCGCGATACCGAAACGGTTGTGTCGCCGCGCCGTACAGCCGTCGGACGATGTTCCCCGCCGCGTGGCGGCCCATCTGCATCGCCACCGGGCTGATACCCGGCAGGGGACTTCCATCCTGAACAAAGAGCGCGATGTCGCCGATGGCGTAAACTTCGGGATGTACCGGTACTGAAAGATCGCGATCGACTGCCACCCGGCCCGCGCGATCCAGGGGAACGCCGAGCCGTGCCATCAAGTCCGTGGCAGCCACGCCGGCCGCCCAGATCACCGTGCCGGCGTTCATGCGGACCTGTTGCCCGCCGGCGCGCTGCGCCCATGGCGGCGGCGATTGTGTCTTCACTGCTACTCCGCGTGCATCGATCTGCATCACCTGCGCGTTGACGAAGACCTCGACGCCCAGCTTTTTAAGCTTCTCGACGGCCGCATCGGAAAGGTCCGGCGGGTAGGCGGAAAGAATGCGCGGTCCGCCCTCCAGCAGGACGACGCGAGCCGTCGTCGGATCGATCCGCCGAAAATCGGCCGCCAGCGCAAAACGGGCCAGCTCGCGCAGCGCCCCGGCCAACTCGACCCCCGTCGGGCCGCCGCCAACGATGATGAACGTCATGAGCGCCTGCCGCGCCTCAGGATCGTCGGTCTGCTCGGCCTCCTCGAAGGCCGTCAGCACCCGCCGGCGCACCTCGAGCGCATCTTCGATGGTCTTCAGCCCGATCGCATACTTCGCCCACTCGTCATGCCCGAAATAATTGGTGTGCGTGCCGGTCGCCAGGATCAAATAGTCATAAGGCACGCGCTCGCCGCGCGCGTCTAACTGAACTCTGCTCTGCGAGTCGCTTGTGACGGCAGGCGCCCGCGCTTCGGGCATGCCCAGTTCCGGGCGGTGGCCGATTACCACGGCTCGCCCTTGCAGGTGCACGTCGAGCACTTCCGCCAGCCGCACCGCTACGTTGCGTTGATGTCGAAGGATCGCGCGGATCGGCGCGGCAATGTTCGCGGGTGACAGGCCGGCCATGGCCACCTGATAGAGCAGCGGTTGAAACAGGTGATGGTTGCAGCGGTCGATGAGCGTGATGCGCACGGGCGCTCGCGCCAGTGCCTTGGCGGCTTCCAGCCCGCCGAATCCGCCGCCGACGATCACGACGTGAGGCCGTTCACCGGGCGCAGCCATCGCCTGATCGTCAGGCATGTACGGCGGGCGTGCAAGCAGGACGCCGCAATGCTAGCCTTTAGGCATGCCCGGCATCCCAAGCTGCGAAGTGCAAATCCGCGTGCGCTACGCCGAGTGCGACGCGATGGGCGTGCTGCACCACGCGCGCTATTTCGAGTACTTTGAGGAGTCGCGCACCGAGCTGCTGCGGCGCAACGGGTTCCGCTATCGCGATCTGGAATCCCAAGGCGTTTTCTTCGTTGTCTACAAGCTCGCCTGCCGCTATCACGCCCCCATCCGTTATGACGACGTGGTGACGGTCGTCACGCGCGTCGAGCGCGTCACGCGCACGCGCGTCGATCACAGCTACACGATTTTGCGTGATGGC